>JAQUHM010000079.1:0-4966 GCA_028683595.1 Geobacteraceae bacterium
AGCCGGGAGTGGAGACGCCATACAGTTCGCCAACTTCCCGCACTACCGTTTCGTAACCGTAGGCTCGGCAGCGTTCCTTATCATGTCCAAAGCGTGTTATTGCGCCCACCGGGCAGCGGCTGATGCAGGCGCCGCAGCTTCCTTTCCGACAGAAGAGGCAGTTTTCCGCATGATGCTGATAGCGGCGTGGGGAGGGGGTGTGGACCAGATCGGTAATGACGCTGCCGCAGCGATGGGCGATGCCCCGTTCGGTGATGAAACCCCGGTTGAGGCTGAAGGTACCGAGTCCGGCGGCATAGGCGGCATGCCGTTCCGACCAGGTGGAAGAAAGTCCTTCCGCGGTTTCCACCGTGTGCCAGCCCTCGGAGAGGAGAGGGGCGACCGCCTGGTGGCCCTTGGCGAGAAGATAGTCTGCCAGATGTCGTCGCAGGCCGTTGTTGAATGTTTCTCCGTGGGTTCGGGTGAGCGCCCATTCCCGGGAGGGCCAGAGATGTTCTTTCCGGTTGCTCCTCCGGGTTGCCTCAGAGATGGGGAGTATCCAGCAGAGTACCGTGCCGGCAACGAACGCTTTTCCGGGAAAAACCGTTTCCAGCAATTCTCGCGGAGTCAGGTGATGCGGGCCGATGATTTCCTTGTAGCTGCTGAACAGCGGGTCAGAGGCATCGGCGAATCCCACCAGCGGGCCCTCGAAGTAGGGAAAGCCGGAGTCCGGGGACCGGTTGGCAGTGCATTCCGCCACGAAGCGGATGATCTCGTCGCGAAGATCTTTTTCCAGACCTGTTTTTTCGTTCATGTCCGTTTTCCCAAGGTATTACGCTGAAGATTCTGTCCTTCCAGAAAAGCACGGTACGAGGCGATAACGGGGATATCCGCCTCCGGCCAGTCCAGATCGTTCAGCTCGCAGGGTGAGAGCCAGGCCAGAGCGCGATGTTCAAAAAGGACAATAGTTCCCTGACTGAGAGAGCAGACAAAAGGAATCAGCTCGATGTCAAAATCTTCGTAGCGGTGCAGTACTGATGGTAGAGAGTGTCTGATGGCTACCTGAATTCCCAGCTCTTCCTCCAGCTCCCGTGCCAGGCACTCCTCGGGGCTTTCACCATCGTGAAGCTTGCCCCCGGGAAATTCCCACTTGAGGGGCATGCTCATGGAGGTATTTCGCTGGGTCGCAAGCACTTTGCCATTGTCTTCGATAACAGCGCACGCTACCCGAAGGACTTTTTCGTTCACAAGGGCTCCTTGCTGCCGGGGTATTTTCCGAATGAATTTTTCTTCATGTTGTGCTACAATGTCCCCCGTCGCTTTCCGAGCGGCTCTGCCAACAATACTCCGTCGAAGGGAGACCCAGTGTATGACAAACACTAGACGTTTCAGCCGAGTCAAATGCGTGGAAAAGAGTATTGTGGAAACAGCCTCCGGCCCCAGCGAGGTTACGCTGCTCGATATCTCGCTGAGGGGTGCTCTGGTGGAGCATGATGCGGCTCTGCCTGTTGCAAAGGGAGACCGCTGGAAGCTTCTTTTTCAGCTCGATCATTCCGAAATTATCCTCGAGTTCGGGGTTGAGGTGATTCATTGCCGTGAAAACCTGGCAGGAATAAAATTTGTCGAAGTTGACCTGGACACCATGATCCACCTGCGGAGCCTCATGGAGGCACGGACCGTCAATCCCGACCAGGTGCGCTACGAACTGGAATTCCTGCTGGATGAGTAATGATGTCGTGAAGCGACCAGGTCCCGCCATTTGCTGCAGTGCTGTGAAAACCCGGACTGTGGCGGTTGAACCCACCTTTCAAGTATTCTGCGAAACAGGAAGGCTTACCGTCGTTACCTCTTAATCCCCCACTCCCCAATGATGTTCACTCGCTGTTTATTCCTCAATTCCTGCAATGTTGCGATGGATTCTGCCGCATTTCACGGCGCCTAGCCGCAGCTTTTGTCATATCTTCACTGCACACTTCTTGGGGACGTTTCCGTTTCCCTTTGCATGACACTGATATCTCTGTTTTCTTTACCGGAAGAAGGCAACTCCCAGGAGGATTTTGCTGGAGTTGAGAGGTTCGTTCGGGGTTGCGGTTCCGGCATTGGAGATGTGATGGTATCGGTATTCAAGGGAGATGGCAGTATTTTTTGCAATGAAATACTGGACGCCGGTGCCTCCCTGGTAGGAGAAATCCAATCTGCTTCCCATGGTGGGAAGTCCCAGGTCCACATAGAGAATCCCCCCGCCGGCAAAGACGTAGGGAGCCCAGTTGTCCAGAGAGGTAAATTTCCAGCTTCCCAGGAGGTATCCCCCTACCATGGGTGAAACCTTGGGGTCAACTACCAGGTGCAGCGGCAACTCCACCAGGAGTTCATGCCTTCCCTTATACCATCCGGAGCCAATTTCCCGGGACAGGAACCAGCCAAAGCGGCCGATGTTGTCGAAGGTCTGCACCTGGGTTCGTGTCTCGCCGAAACCCCGATGGGTTATGCCGTAGCCGGAGAGAAAAGAATATTCGTATTTTGCTGTCTTCAGGTTGACGGGGTCAGCGGCATGTGACGCGCAGGGGGAGAGCAGCACGGCTGCAAGAACTGCGGAGAGCAGGATTCGCGTAATAGTCACAGTGTACCTACCATTTCTGTTTCATTTCGAACCGGAGAATCTCCGGCAGGTTGCGGAGGAATACGGCAATGCTGTGGGGAGATTTCCAGAGCATTTTAGTGTAGCCCCAGTGGATTCGGCTGCGGCGATAGAAGCGGCTGATGAATTCGTTATACAGTTCTTCCAGCCGCTCGCGGGTCATTCCTTTTGGCACAAAAACGAAATTCAGGCAGTTCATGGAGGGCCAGTCTTCGGTGAACTCTCCGTATTCCCGGATGGTCGGGTAGATCGGTGCGCCGGGGAATGGGGTAAACTTGGTCACATTTATTTCGTCCAGGGGCAGTGTCAGGGCATAGCGGATGGTACGCTGGATGGATTCTTCGGTTTCTCCCGTAAACCCCATCATGAAGAGTCCCTTGACCCGCATTCCCGCATCCTTCACCATCTTGAGCTTTTTCCCAACCTGGTCAAGCTCGTAGAGCTTCCGATGTTTCGAAAGGATTTCCGGGTCTCCCGACTCGATGCCGAAATTGACCTGCCAGCATCCGGAGCGTTTCAGAAGCGAGAGAAGTTCCTCGTCCACATGTTCCAGGCGGGCGATGCAATTGTAACTGACCGGAACCCGTTTTTCCTCCATCAGGGTGCAGAAGCGTTCCACGCGCTTGCGGTCGAAGGTGAACAGGTCGTCATAAAAAAAGACGTGGCGGATGCCGAATTTTTCGTGCAGGTAACCGAGATGTTCGACGATATACTCGGGGGAGTTGAAGCGGAAGCCTCTGTTGAAAACGGAACGGTCGCAGTAGCTGCACTGGTAGGGGCAGCCCCGACTGGAGATGATGCTGGTATTGGGCGCTTTCGGGTAGCTGAAGAGCGGAAGGTTGTAGCGCCGGGGAAAATCGGGGAGGAGGTGATAGGCGGGAAAGGGGAGTGAGTCCAGGTCCGGGATGTTTTCCCTTATGGCTGACAAAACACCCTTGCCATCCTGCCGAAAGCCGATACCGGGGATTGCCTCCACGTTTCGAAAATCGGATGCCATGAGTTCGGCGAAGGTTACTTCACCTTCGCCGATCACCAGGAAGTCCACTGCCGGGAACGAATCGAGCAGTGGGGGACCGACCGTACAGGCATGGGCTCCACCAAAGACAATGTGAATATCCGGGCGTTGCTCCTTCACCCGTTCGGCGATGGCGTATCCCTCCAGGAACGAAGAGGTGGTACAGGAGAAACCGACCACGTCCGGGTTCCGTGCGAGGATATCCGTCGCGTGTTGCTCGATGGTCGAGGGCGCGCCGTAGCAGTCCATCACTTCCACGGGAATCCCCTGCTCTTCCAGGAAAGCGGCGATACTCAGGAGGCCGATGGGTGGCATGAGATTAAAGATGGTGGAAATGTCTTTTCCGGATCCCATCCAGTTGCTGCCGTGGGGGTGAACCAGGAGAGCTTTCACGTCTATTCCTCGCGGGTTTCTCGTAGCTTGTGTACTATAAACATGTAGCACGATAGCAGAAGCCAGATTGGAATGCCAGCCGGAATTGCGGACTGGCAAGGAGCTGCTTGTGCTTTGAAGGTCTTGCGGAAGAAGGGCGTGGTGAGACTGAAACGGGGAGGTCAATTTCCGGATTTACCGTTTTTGGCCTCGGGTAGGGTCCGGTTCATACTGCCGGTGCGGTAGCCCTCCAGGTCAAGAGAGACGTAGCTGAACCCGGTCGATTTGAAGAAGTCGACGATGGCACGGCGCTGCTCCTGAACCAGGAAGCGCGGGATTTCTTCTTCGCCAACCTCGATGCGTACTGTTTCGTTATGGAACCTGACCCGGTAGGTGTGGAACCCGGACTTCTTCAGGAACTCCTCGCAGCGTTCGATTTGGTCAAGTCTGTCGGCCGTGATTTCCGTTCCGTAGGGGAAGCGGCTGGCGAGGCAGGCAAAAGGCTGCTTGTCCCAGGAGGGAAGACCCAGTTCGCGACTCAGGATGCGGATCTCTTCCTTCGACAGTTCTGCCTCCAGGAGGGGGCTGCGTACGCCCAGCTCTACCGTTGCCCTGCGCCCGGGCCGATAGTCTCCCAGGTCATCGACATTGCTGCCGTCAAGCACGAAGGAAAGGCCCAGATCTTTTGCTTTGGCAAGACACAACTCGAACAGTTCTTTTTTGCAGTGATAGCAGCGGTCAGCGGGATTGTCGGAGAAGCCGGGAATGAGGAGCTCGTTGGAGTCAATGACAATACGGGACGCCCCGATCTGTTCCGCAAGCTTTTCCGCTTCCCGGAATTCGGACTGCGGGTAGGTGGGCGAGGTGGCCGTGACGGCCCAGGCCTTGTCAACCAGTACCTCACGGGCAACCTTGAGCAGGAAAGTGGAGTCAACGCCGCCGGAAAAGGCAACCAGGACGGA
>JAQUHM010000079.1:4976-12764 GCA_028683595.1 Geobacteraceae bacterium
GAGCCCATTTCGGCGAGGGACTGGCGAAGGTTTTCGTATTTTTTGTGGAGAAGGTCCATGATTTTGTCTTTGTTGTCTCTCTACCACATGGTTGGGGAAAACAAAACCCTCTCCTTGTGGGAGAGGGTGGCCCCGCTTGCGCGCCGGCTTTCAGCCTTGTGCCAGGGAATAGTTAATCGAATATCCCGGTGGAAAGATACCTTTCCCCCGTGTCACACATGATGGTTACAACGTTCTTTCCCTTGCCGAGTTTCCTGGCCAGCTGAAGGGCTCCAAAGAAGTTGGCTCCTGCGGAAATGCCCACGAGAAGACCCTCCACCTTGGCAATCTGTTGTGCAGCCTCAAAGGCCTCACTATTGGTTACCCGAATTACTTCGTCGTAGATGCCGGTGTTCAAGACCTCCGGAATGAAACCTGCTCCAATGCCCTGGATTTTATGGGGTCCGGGCTCACCGCCTGACAGGATGGGGGAGTCTGCGGGCTCCACAGCGGCGATCCGGATAGCCGGGTTATGTTTCTTGAGTACTTCACCAACGCCGGTCAGGGTTCCGCCGGTTCCAACCGCGGCAACAAAGCCGTCGATTGAAAGCCCTTTCATGGCTTGGATGATCTCGGGCCCGGTAGTCTTTCGATGCGCTTCAGGGTTTGCCGGGTTTTTGAACTGCTGCGGCATATAGTATCCGTGTTTGGCTGTCAGTTCTTCCGCCTTCTGCACGGCACCTCGCATTCCCTGGTTGCCGGGAGTAAGGATCAGTTCGGCCCCATAGGCGGCCAATAGTCTTCTTCGCTCGATGGACATGGTATCGGGCATTGTCAGGATCAACTTGTATCCTCGCACTGCGCAGACCATGGAAAGGCCGATCCCGGTGTTGCCGCTGGTGGGTTCGATGACCGTTGCTCCCGGCTTGAGAAGACCGTCCTTTTCCGCCGCATCGATCATGGCAAGGCAGATGCGATCCTTGACACTGCCGCCGGGATTGTTGGATTCCATTTTCACATACATGGTCGCGGCATTCTTCTCTTCGAGCCTGGTGATCCGGACTAGGGGGGTGTTACCGATCAGTTCGAGGACAGAATCGTATTTGTGTGCTGGCATAGCTGTCTCCTTTGTGATGCTTTTGAAAGGCTGGTGCTGAGCACGTATGGTATGTGGAGCATAGCATACGGCCTGGCCCATGACGTACTCACCCTGATATTTCACGGTAAACTGTAGTAAAATGTCGCGGAGCCCGGGCTGGACTGCTTTCAGATGTAGTAGGTAAAACGGTGATCCTGCTCTCTTTTGACTCCGAGAGACTGGCCCCGCTCGCAGAGTGTTTTCAGGGTCATAGCAGAAAAGAGTTCGTTGATTTTGTTGCTGGCTTCCTGCCAGACCGTCTGGGTGACGCAACTCCCGTCAAAGGGGCATTCTCCCTTTTTCTTTTTCTTCTTGGCATTGCACTCCACTAGGAGTGTATCCCCTTCTGCGGCTTCCAGGATTTCCCTGACGGTAATCTGATCCGGTTTCTTGGCCAGGATATAGCCACCTTGCGGGCCGCGCTTGCTCTTGAGTATTCCGGCTTTCTTGAAACTCTGGAATATCTGTTCGAGATAACGCGGGGATATTTCCTGTCTTCGCGAAATGTCCTTGATCTGCGAAGGGAGGGTGCCAGAATTATAGGCCATGTCGAACAATGCCCGTAGCCCGTAGCGGCTTTTCGTTGATAATCTCATGAGCGAACTCCTCCTGAAGCATACCCAGTGGCGGCCCTGCTGGTAGCAGCCGTTTTTCCGGTAGCGTTTTTCATAGATTAATGCTGATACTGTATATTATGCACATCATTCTTGTCAAGAACGTAAATATGTAGTCTGCTGATTCCTCATAGTTGTGCTGAAGATTCCGGGTGTTGTTCTCCCAATGATTATCTGGTACCATTCTCAGAAAGCTAAGAATAAATTTGGGAGGAAACCAATGAAAAAAATGGTCAAGAAGGGGACGTTCCTTTTTCCGACGCCCGCGGCAATGGTGTCATGTGCTGCAGGGGACGGCGCGCCGAATATAATCACGATAGCATGGGTGGGGGTCGTCTGTTCCGAACCACCGGTAGTGAGCGTGTCGATCCGGCCGGGCAGGTATTCCCATGGTCTGATAAAGAAATCCGGAGAATTCGTTGTAAATATTCCTCGTGAAGGACAAATTCGGGAGCTTGATTTCTGCGGGGTTGCCAGTGGCAGGGAGGTTGACAAATTCAAGGAGTTGGGACTTACCCCTGTGCCGGGAAGCGAGGTTGCGGCGCCCCTGATACTGGAGTGTCCGGTAAACCTAGAATGTCGTGTCATTGATGTCAAGAGCCTGGGTACCCACGACCTGTTCCTGGGTGAAATCGTGGCAGCTCATATGGATGAAGAGGTTATGAACGAAAAGGGAGTCATAGATATTGCCAAGCTGAGTCCCATTGCCTATTGCCCCCAGGCTTCCCAGTATTGGAGCCTGCAGGAAGTGATCGGAACCCATGGTTTTACCCGCGGAAAAAAATAAGGGTTTTCGGCAGGAAACAGGATGGACACGATAATCGGAGGACAAGATCCGACTCAATTTTCACATTTCTGAAAAGTAGAGTTTTCGCTTTCCTTTATTATTTCTCCATCCGCAATGTGAAAATTATCTCCAGATCCGTTGGTCCATCGGTCCCCTTCCCGGAGCGGGTAGGGGACCGCCCGGCAGCCGAGAAAGACCGTTTCGTCACTCAGATACGCGAACCATTCCAGGTTGCCGTTCATCCATATCCTGGTTTTCAATTCCATTGAGATATCCTCAGGCCGGTAGTGTAGCGGGCTTTGTATGCTGATATTTTGACTCCCATTCTCCCGTATCCTTCCTGTTTTGGCAAGAAAATGAAGGGTCTGCCGTGAGGCAAACAGAAACAATTTGTATCAGCGGTTTGTTGTGGGAGCGTTCAGGGGGACATTCTCCCGGTTGTTTCCGTTGTCGTATTGCGGTAGAGTAGTTGCCATCCGGAAATTCCGGATGTGAAACGAGCGGTTTCCAATTTGAAAATGGAGTACGAAAGGTCTGGATCATCGAGTGGTAAACATTGTCCTTTTGACAAATCAGGAGCGGTTGATCAAACTGTTCAACGGTTCCGGGATAAAGAATGCCGGAAAGGTTCTCGTTGCGAGCGGGATTCACGAGGCACTTTCCGCAATTTCTCCCTTGAGGCAGAATCTGCTGTGTATCCAGGAACGTCTGGGCGAGATGTCGGGAGAACTCCTTGCTTACCGCATGGCTGAGGAACTGAAGGGAAAAAAGGTAAAAATAGTTCTGTTAGGTGACCCGGAAGCTATTCCGGTGTCCGGCAGAAAGCCATTCCATGCAGTACTTGATAGCACATTGAGCGATAATGAACTTGCCGTGGCAATTCTCGAAATCCTTTCTACACCTGCTGCACGGACAAAAAAGAAGAAGGTTTCGGTAAGGAACAAGTTGCCGCCACAAGCAGAAGAGAGGAAAACTGTCGAATCGGGTCCGCCGATTCCCACTGATACCATTGATGATGTGGTTGAAATCAAGGGCGCCTCTCCTTTCCGGGAGGTTGATACTTCCCAGCGGGAACCGTCTCTTTCCCTTGAGTTGCCCAAGACCTCATTTCAAGAGAAACTCGAAAACGCTCTGAACGATGCAAGCGCTACGCCGCGGCGGGAGATGCCCCTTTTACCACCGGAGCCTTTTTCCGGACCGTTACGTGTCACCTGGGGAAAACCCTCTTTCCTTGAGCGCATCCGCGACCGCCTTCAGCAGCCCAAGCTGCGCATGATTCTTGGTGCGGTGACCGCATGTTTCCTGGCCCTGGCCCTTTTCCTCTTATTTTCCCATCTGAAATTGGGCGAAATAGCCGTTGTCCCGGGCACCCCCTCCTCAAAATCCGGAGCAGAGGGGAAGGATGCGACCCGTCCCTTTCAGAATCTGCCCGGTGCGATTCCTTCCTTCCTGCCTCGCCAGGCTGCGGACAGCAACTACGGCAAGGCCAACCCGGGCTGGGAGCGCTACCAGGGGCCTTTGACCGAATTCAGGATCTTCCGGGAAAAAGGGTTGATTCGTGCTATTCAGATAATCGACCGGGGGGGACAGGGTGTCAGTCCCGGACTGCTTTCCTCTGTTTTGAACGAGATCGCCGGTTCCCGGCAGTATGTGATAGAAGCAACGGAGCAAAAAGGGTCCTACGTGGTTGAAAAGGGCACTGTTATCAATGGAGATCGGATCATTGTCTATCGCAAGGAGCCGGAGCGGTCTGTGAAGGCTTTTGTCCTGGACCTGAAGTAATCACTGTCGGCTTTCCGTAAAAGTTTTTTACCACACTGTAAATAACGGAGAATTCATGCCTGCCGAAAAACAAAAGCATCCCGGCTTCCCGATTTTTTGCGGACTGACTGTTGTGCTTTTTCTGATCCTTACCCTCTTGAGTGCCGGGTGGATCTTTGCTGCCGGGTCGCCATTCGAGATTGAGATCGGTGATCTGGACCGGGGTGAAGCCGCTTCGAAAGAGGTAAAAAAGCAGCGCGTACTGCCTTCCGCAAAGATTCGGGGCACCAGGGCGGTCTCTGTGCCGAATGTGACTGCCAATGATCGTCAGGAAGGGGATTACGTCAAGTACACGATTCGTTCCGGTGATAATATCTATACGATTCTGACGACACGCTTTGGCTTGTCATCAAAGAAGGCGGAGAGACTAATCCCCGAAATCAAGAGAATAAACGGAATTGTCGATACCTCCGGCCTCCAGATCGGTCAAACCCTGCTGCTTCCACTTGCCAGGAAGAAAGGAGTTGTTTCCCGGGAAAGCGCCCCTGCTCCAGCTGCCATGCCCATTCCTGTACCTACCCTACCGGCCGTAGTGGAAACTCCATCTGCTCCGTCTCCAACCGTGGGCGAAGGGATGCTGCGGCGAGCCAAAGAATTCTGGGCGCGGCTTTTTCCCGAGAGGAAGCCGGTAGAACCGGTGTCCGGGATGGAGGTGACCGGTTCGGCTCGCTACCCTCTTCTGGCCGGTCTCAACGGCAAGGAAATCCGCATAGTGCCTCCCGGAATATCGCCTGTATTCGAGAATCTGTCCGGAGCCGGAGCGGAGAAGTGGGAAACAGTTGTCGCTGATCCCGCCAACGAGAAGGGGTTTGTGAAAGATCTTCTCCAGGCAGCCGGGTTTGCCACAACTGACGGGGGGGCTCCCCTGGATTTCGGAACCGAGCCGAAACTTTCGCTGAAGGTGGGTTTTACTGCGGCACAGCGCATGCCGGGAGCGGAAGCCCGAAAAACGATCCTGGTACCGTTGGAGAAAAATGGCTGTCAGGCACTTCCGGACAGTTTTGTTTCTTATCTGGCGGCCAAGGATTTTCGCTTGATTGCGTGGTGTGATTCATCAGAAAAACTCCCTGTCTCTTCTAACCTCCAGGTAATTTCCGTGCTGCCCGGCAAGCCTGAGGTATTGGTGGATGCAGTTTTGGAAGCCCTCACGATAAAAACGAGCAAGGACTATTCTATTGAAATTGTTGTTGGCCGGACCGGTGAAGCACCTCTGATGGTGACCGTTGACCGCTATTTCGAGGCGGATGGAAAACGCTTCTTCCTTGGTTTTGGCAATGAAGCCCCGAATCGAGCTACACTCTTTCGCCTCCTTGAACTGGCGGGATACAAGAGGATAGTGATTGGAGGTACGGATGACTTCCAGTCCGTTGCCGCCAAGATTTCCGGGGCGGTAAATATTCCGGCAGCATACCGGAAATATCGCTTCACCTCTGTTCCCGAAGGTCTTTTCGCACTGGAGATGGCGGGAATACTTTTTCAGCAGTCTGGCATTGGCGGGGGAAAAATCTTTCTGACCGATATTCCCTTGGGATCGCCTTTTTTTGATTTGATGAAAGACGTTCCCTGGGGTACACCATAAGTATGCTTTGTGTCTGTCAAGCAACTTTCACGGATATCTCCCGTAGCGCAGCCATTCAGTTTCATCAGGTTTCAGAATATCGTTTATCTTACAATAGAAGGAGTACATGATATGAAATTCACGAAGATGCAGGGTGCCGGCAATGATTATGTGTATGTGAATTGCTTTGAGGAAAAAATCGGAGACCCTGCTGATGTGGCGCGAAAGGTATCCAACCGTAACTTTGGCATCGGCTCCGACGGCCTCATCCTGATTATGCCTTCGACCGTTGCCGATGTGCGGATGCGCATGTTCAACTCCGATGGGTCGGAATCAGAGATGTGCGGAAACGGGATTCGCTGTGTCGCGAAATATGCCTATGACCACGGTATTGTTGCCACAAAGGAGATTGCCGCTGAAACCGGTGCCGGAATCCTGACTCTGCAGCTCTTCACAAATGCCGACAACAAGGTTGAGAGGGTACGGGTCAATATGGGAGAGCCCCGTCTGATTCGTTCGGAGATCCCCATGATTGGTGACGGTTCGAACCGGGTTGTCGATGAACCACTCAATATTCTTCATTCAACCTTCAGGATTACCGGTGTTTCCATGGGCAATCCGCATTGCGTCATCTTTGTGGATGATGTGGAGCATTTCCCGGTTGAGAAATACGGCCCGCTCATTGAAAATCATGAGCTGTTTCCCCGCCGTACCAATGTGGAATTCGTGCAGGTAATCTCACGGAATGAGGTGCGTCAGAGAACCTGGGAGAGGGGTGCGGGTGAAACCCTGGCCTGCGGAACCGGAGCAAGCGCGGTAACCGTGGCCTGTGTGCTGAACGGGCTGACCGAAAGGCGGATCGTTAACCATCTTTCCGGCGGCGACCTGGAAATGGAATGGCCGGAAAGCGGTCCGGTGTATATGACCGGTCCGGCGGTTGAGGTGTTTAACGGGGAAATCGGACTGTAGAAATTTCACGGATTCGTTTACAGGAAAGGAATTCTTTTATGGATTATCTCGGAGCCCACATGTCAATCTCCGGAGGGCTCTCCAAGGCCATCGACCGGGGCAGTGCGGCCGGCTGTGGTGTGGTCCAGATATTTACCCAGAACTCAAACCAGTGGCGCGGCAAGGCGGTCAGTGACTCGGAGGTTTCCCTGTTTCGGGAAAAGCGGGAAGCGACCGGCCTCCACGACGTTGTTTCCCATGACATCTATCTGATCAATCTGGCAGCTGCTCCGGGAGATGTGCGGGACAAGAGCATGGCCGGATTTCTGGAGGAGATGGAGCGCTGTGCCCGTCTTGGCATCGACAAAATCGTCATGCATCCCGGATCTCATGTGGGAGAAGGAGAAGAAACCGGAATCAGCCGAATTATCGATGCATTCGACGTTCTCCTGGAGAAAGGAAAAGATTACACCGGCAAAGTCCTCCTGGAAACAACGGCCGGACAGGGGACCAATATCGGCTACCGATTCGAGCATCTCCGGGAAATCCGTGACCGCTCGGCGTTTCCCGAGCGGTTTGGTATCTGTTTTGACACCTGCCATACCTTTGCGGCCGGGTATGATTTTACCAGCGAAGAGGGTTACCATAAGGTATTTGCAGCATTTGACCGGATTCTCGGATTGGAAAATCTCCTGGCTTTTCATTTCAACGATTCCAAAAAGGGCCTTGGCAGCCGTGTTGACCGCCATGATCATATCGGCCAGGGAGTCCTGGGCCTTTCCGGATTCCGCTTTCTCATGAACGATGAAAGATTTGCCAGTGTGCCCAAGATCCTCGAAACGCCGAAAGGGGACAATGACGAGATGGATGCCATTAACCTGAAGACACTACGTGATCTGGTGGAATAAGATAGTAAGTTCCGAGTCCCTAAGGAGGTATGCCA
>JAQUHM010000442.1 GCA_028683595.1 Geobacteraceae bacterium
GAAGTACTCACGTGTAGTTGGTTTGCTAAATCTTCGTAGCTTGCCTTAGGGTCATTTCTCAGAAAGGAGAGCACTCTCTTTTCTGGGTCAAGCCGCTCCGTCGGCACTTTTTTCTGGGTCATGCTGGCTGTTTCAGGGTCAGGTGACCTAAAAATAGTGACCTTAAACTGATGACCATCCCGATCATCGACAAAGGTTATATGTGGCCAATCGGTCAGCGCGCGGCGAATACCTGTACCCAAACCACGATAGGGCAGAATCCCCTTAAAGGCAAAAGAGGCCAAAATTGGATTGCGAATATTTGAATTGCCTGCCTCTATTTTCTCTATGGTCAAATGGTTGGGCAGATGCCCCGGACTGATTAGTTCGATTCTGTCAGCGTAGACAAACAAGCGGGTTGGGGCACTGACAAAATAGTCACGGTGGACCAATGCGTTCGCAATCAGTTCTTCGAATACGATCTTAGGTATTTCTGACAGACCAAGAGCATTAACACCTTGCCCTGCCTGTCTCTTCTGTAGGCTGCGGAGGACAAAAGCCATGGCGCCTTTGAAATGATCTTCTATTTTCCCTTCGAAGTCTTCACTGTCCAGATAATTTTCAACGGATATTTCATTTCCAGGAAAGTGGATAGCCTTGCAGATAAAAGCAGGCCGAGTGAAATGCGGGGCTTTCGCAAACAACATTAAGCCAGCCAGGTTCAGATAGTTGCCAACAGCCAGATTCATATTGTTGAGCAGCGTTTTTAGTTGCTCTGCATCATCAGGCATATCTTGCTGATAATAACGGGTCAGAAACCTCGCAAAATAGACGGTATCCAACTTTGATATGTCGGCCGGAGTCGGAACTTCATCAGCGTGTACTACATCTGTTGATTGAAACAAACGTTGTAGCTCTTCTTTGGAATTAATGCGTCGCTTGTCGGCGCCATTTTTAAGCCAGATGATTCCGTTTTTATCGAAATAAGGTTTGTCAATCCCCTCTGAAACCCGAATCGCAACAACAATGGTGCCGCTGTCGAGGGAAATATTATCTGTATGCACTGCAATCGGGCTTTTAATATGCTGGCTGCTGGCATTACTGATCATCTGGTTGATGCGCCCAACGTCATTTTTGGCGATACCGACTGCTTGCGCATTATCGTCCACTCCCACATAAATGATGCCACCTTGTGAGTTGGAGAAGGCAACCAGCTCGGCAGCAAGCGAGTCAACATTCGTTATATTAACCTTGAATTGATTGTGGCTATCTTCGCCTGCCTGTATTTTGTCGAACAATTCTTGCAGCGTCATTTTAGTTCCTGCATAGACTTAAACATCAACTCCGCCCGTTGCCAGTCTTCCATTGTGTCAATATCCTGTACACGATAACGTGGTAACAGCACCGGTGAGGCTGCGGAGGAGAAGATTTTTTTCTCCGATAGCCAGGCGCTTGCACACCCCCAATAGAACTGCCCGGCGTCATGGTAAGCATCTTCAAGATCTTGTGAACGACTGTTGAACTCCTTGGGGTTGAACATTTCTACCCGCCCGTGGGGTGTCAACCGGATCGCCCGCTGGATCGGAAAGGGATAACTGGTGACGGAAAAGGCGTAGTCGCTGCCGGTTGCTGTGAGAATTTCCAGTCCGCGCTGTATGTCTTCCGGGGAGATAAAAGGGGCGGTGGCGTAAATGCAGCAGACCTGTTCCGGTTGCTGTCCCTGTTCGATAAACCATTCGGTGGCATGGCGGATGACCGCAGTAGTGCCGGTGTGATCATCTGACAACTCTGCAGGACGCATAAAGGGGACTTCCGCACCGAATCGTTGTGCGACTTCTGCGATCTCGGTATCATCGGTTGAAACGACAATCCGGTCGAAACAGCCGCTTTGCAGGGCCGCCTCAATCGACCAGGTGATCATCGGCTTGCCGCAAAACTCTTTGATGTTTTTGCGCGGAATCCGTTTGCTGCCGCCGCGAGCGGGAATGACGGCGATCTTCACAATAATGCCCCACACAGCGCGGCAATGACCTGATCCTGTTGGGCTTCTGTCATCGTTGGATACATCGGCAGGCTGATTGCCTCTGTGTAGTATTTTTCCGCCTCGGGATAATCCCCCGCCTTGAAGCCCATCTTTTGGTAGTAGGGTTGAGTATGAACCGGGATGTAGTGCAGATTAACGCTGATTCCCTGCTGGCGGAGCGATTCGAAGACCTCACGGTGACTGCGGCTGATCTTATCCAGCTGCAAACGAATAGCGTAGAGATGCAGGCCAGAGTAACTATCGGGGTGCTGCCAGGGAATGGTGAGCGGTAAACCGGCCAGCAGTTCGTTGTAGCGCGCGGCCAGCTGATGACGACGTGCTACGTATTCATGCAACCGGGTCATCTGACTGACACCGAGCGCAGCTTGCAAATCGGTCATCCGGTAGTTGAACCCGAGAGCGACCTGCTGATAATACCAGGGGCCGTCGGCTTCGTGAGTCATCAAGGCTGGATCGCGGGTGATACCGTGGCTGCGCAGAAGGCCCATCTTTTCAGCAAGTTCTGCATCGTTGGTCAGCGCCATGCCCCCCTCGGCAGTCGTGATAATCTTGACCGGGTGAAAACTGAAGACGGTAATGTCGCTGTAACGGCCATTGCCGATCGGTTCACCCTGGTATGTGCCGCCGATCGCATGTGAAGCATCTTCGATGATCTTGAATCCGAAACGTTGCGATAACCTGTGTATCGCCTCCATCTCGCACGGTTGGCCGCAGAGGTGAACCGGCACCACGATTTTCGGCAGAGTGCCGTTTTTTTTCGCAGCGACCAGCTTGCGCTCCAGCGCCGTCGGCGAGAGGTTATAAGTGCGAGGATCAATATCAACAAAGTCAACCTGTGCGCCGCAATAGAGGCCGCAATTGGCAGAGGCGACAAAGGTGACAGGAGTTGTCCAAAGCCGGTCACCGGATCCGAGTCCGAGTGCAAGACAAGCGATATGCAGAGCTGAGGTGGCGCTGTTGACGGCCACTGCGTGATTTGCTCCGCACCCATTGGCAATGGCCTGCTCAAAACGCG
>JAQUHM010000080.1 GCA_028683595.1 Geobacteraceae bacterium
AAACCATTTCTATTTCATTCAACACTGCATCGATATATTTCTTTTCATCTGTGTCTTTTGTTCTAGAAAAGGAATTACATCCTAGGGCATGATCGTGATACTGAGAAGACAGAGAAGCAGCAGGATCTGCCGGATGGGGAAAAAATGCCAGGCATAGCCGAAACCGTCAACCACTTCGGCAAGCACCCGTTTCCCGTCACGCTTTTCGGGATGAGTCTTGGGCAGCCGCATGGCACACAGACAGAGCAGGATTGCCAGATAGCTGGCGGCATTGATCAGAAAGCACGCTCCTTCACCAAAGCGGGCGATAAGGATGCCGGCCATGGAAGGCCCCACCAGCCTGGCCGAGTTGAACATGGCCGAGTTAAGGGGAATGGCATTGGCAAAGTCCTCACGGTCCGGAATAAGGTCGGCGACAAAGGAATGGCGGGCCGGCATGTCGAAGGAGTTAATGACCCCGTTCAGAAAACTGAGCAGGGCAATCTGCCAGATCATGACTGAGCTGGAGAAGACAAGCAGCGAAAGGATCAGTGCCTGCGCCAGCGAAAGGGATTGGGTCCAGATCAACAACCGCCGCCGGTTCATGCGATCGGAAAGCAGCCCGGCAAAAGGTGTCAGCAGGAGAGTCGATATCTGGCCGGCAAAGGCAACAACTCCCAGCTGCAGAGCAGAACCTGTCAGGCGGTACACCAGCCAACCGACGGCGATAAGCTGCATCCAGGTTCCCACCAAAGAAAAGGTCTGACCGAAAAAATACAGCCGATAGTTCCGGTGTCGGAACGCTCGCAGCAAGAGTTGCAGCCGCCCCAATGAAAGGGAGCCACGGTTCGGCACATCCCCCTCGACAGGAGGAAAGGCTTTGTTTCCTTCTTCTTGTCCATCGCTTGGTTGCATTTCCATCCTCAAAATCTACCATACTCGAAAAAAACAGAAAACACCCGGAAGCACGGAATATACTGTTTTTCTTTCCGGTCTTGACCATAAAGGAACCATACAAAGCAGAAAGCCTCTATCCTCCGGTGATACTGGCATAGAGGGAGGGAAATATGGTATGATGCCCTTCCAGACACAAACAAATTCTCTTGACCTGCCAAACAGGTGCAAGACTGAACGAACGGAGTCACCATGGAAGTCCAGAAAACCTTTTCTCTCACAAAAATACTTCTCTTGATACCTGCCCTTCTACTCTCTTTTTCCGCCTGCGCCACTGCTCCGAAACCAATGCCGAGCGCCAAGCCCGGAAAACAGGTGGAAACCCTCCAGTCGGAGGTTTCCCTGTCGGTGCGCTCGGGCGACAAAAGTATCGGTGGACGGGGCTACCTGGTTTTCAAGCAGCCGGATAGTTTCCATCTGGCGGTGTTCTCGCCGTTCGGCTTTACCCTCATGGAGCTGTTTGTGGCCGATGAGCGGATCACCTGCCTGATACCCATGAAGCAAAAAGCCTACCAGGGTCTCATCTCCGACATACCTTCCGGCAATGCCTTGAAGGGTTGGGGAATGATGCGCTGGGTTGTGGAAACCCCTCCGACTCCCGACGGCAAAAAGAGCGGCACTCAGGACTACCTCTCCCCTGACGGGAAAAAGGAGATCCTCTGCTACGACAACCGGGGACTACTCGCCAGTAAAACCAATACTGATGGAGACAAAGTCGTGTACCATGATTACCATGACAGGAATGGTGTTGCCTTCCCCTCTTCTATCGAAATCAGCAACGCCAAGGGTGATACGGTCCGGATTCTCTTTGACGAACCGGAGGTAAACCAGCCCGTTGAGGATGATGTCCTGACCCCCGCCCTGGGGGGAGTAGAGGTACTTCCCCTGTCTGCTTTCCGGGGGCTGTAAGCGGTCATGGCGCAGCACTTCTTCAGTGGTCTGACCACCTTCGTACACAGGGGCATCCAACGTCACCTGGACTGGCTCTACCGGATAACGACCCAACGTCCGCTCCTGGTATTTATCGTGGCGGTTTTTCTCCTGGTGCCTGCGTCCCTTTCGATCCTCTCTACACGCTTTGAATCGGACATCTTCAAGCTCTTTCCCGCGGAAAAGGGTCCCCTCAAGCTTTTTCTCGACACCCTGGAATGGACCGGCGGATCCCGCCAGGCGGTCTTTCTCCTCGAAGGCAATCGGGAGGATCTCATTCCCGAGGCCGATGCCTTTGCCGCGCGTCTCAAGGCTGTTACGGTTGACGGGAAACCGGCCTTCTCCCGCATAACCTACAAGGTTTACGATGCGGCCGAAGCAGAGGCCTTTGCCCGTTTCATCGGCTATGCGGTAATCCACCCGGAGCTTTTTCTTGATCAATCGCAAGCAGGATCCTATGCCAAACGGCTGCCCCCTGGCGCTATTGAACAGTCCCTGCTGCGTACCCGAACGGAACTGGCAAGCCAGATGGGAATGGGTATGCGCGACCTTGCCGCTGCCGACCCCCTCTCGCTGCGGGACCTGATCCTTCCCCGCCTGAAGGCGGCGAGTCAGGCGCTGAATCTCGATCCCGACTCCCCGTACTTTCTTTCCCGGGATGGTAAGGTGATGATCATGATCGCCGAACCGGCAAAGCCGGTGAACGACATGGACTTTGCCCGCAAGCTCGTGGCGGGTATCAACAAGGCACGCCGGGACGCCCGGGTCACCATTTCCTGCACCGGCGCCCACCTGAGCGCTGTCATAGACGAATCGGTGATGAAGCGGAATATCATCGTTTGCATCATTTCATCCCTGTTCGTGGTGCTGGGGCTGTTCTACCTCACCTACCGCCGTTTTCTCCCGACACTGCTCATCCCGTTGATCCTCCTCTACGGGGTAACGATGGCCCTGGGAACCGCCGGACTTTTCCTCCCCTCCATCCATATCATTTCTTTCGCCTTCACCGCCCTGATCATCGGCCTCGGCACCGATTACTCCATCCATCTCTACGACAGGTTCTACGCGGAGCGTAGCATTGGGACCGACCCGCCGGCAGCGCTCCGTCGTGCGGTGACCGACACCGGACACGGCCTCTTCACCGCTGCCGTCACCACCGCCCTCCCCTTCCTGGCCCTGGTCATCTCCGATGTCCGCGCCTTGTCGGAGTTGGGGCTTCTGGTGGGACTCGGCGTGCTTTTCTCTCTCTATGCTACCTTCCTCTTTCTGCCCCCGTTGCTGGTCTTTTCGGAGCGGCGGTTTCCCAGAACCGTCTACCAGCCGCTGCCAGGATTCGGACTCGACCGGGTCTGGAGCTTCAGCCGTCGTAATCGCCGGGTGGTAATTCCCCTTTCTTTCTGCTTGGTGGCGGTTTCCCTGGTTGCGTCCTGTTATCTGACCTTCGAAGGAGAACTGAAAAACCTCCAGCCGCGAAGCTCCGAGGCCTTTCTGACCCAGGAAAAGCTGGAAAAGCACCTGAGTCTCAGCCCGAAACAGATGTTGGTAACCGTGGAAGGGAAAGACCTGGAAACGGTTATGGGGCGGGGAAGCCGCATCGCCGTGCTGGCGCAGCGGTACCAACAAAAAGGACAGCTCGTCGCGTGGTCTTCCCTGGACAGGGTGGTAAACAGCCCGGAAACCCAGCGGGAAATACTGACTGACCTGGCAAAAAGCCCCGGGTCTGGAAGGTGGGAGCAGCAGGTGGCCGGGGCACTGGAGAAGAACGATTTCGCCCTCGAGCCCTTCCAGCCCTTTCTGGACGGCCTGGCCCGGTTGAAGGACGCCGGACCGACTCCGATTGCCGAAGGGATAGAACATCTCGTTGCCTCTCCCCTGCGCAGTGTTGTGGAGAGACACCTGGTTAAGGATGGAAACGGCTGGCATCTCCTTGTTTATCTTTACTATTCAGGAAAAGAATTCTCTCAGAAAGACTTCCTCCGGGATCTCGCTGCCCTGGACCCAGCCGCCCGGGCCACTAGCGTGGACCTCGTCAGCAACCAGCTGGCAGAATCCGTGAAGAGCAGCTTTTTGTGGGGCTTCCTGCTCGGCGGTGCGCTTGTGCTCTGCCTCCTCCTTGCCCATTTCGATTCCTCATTCGGTATTTTTGCGTCCCTTTTTCCGGTTCTTTCCGGGGTGATTGTCATGACCGGCCTGATGGCGATGACCGGCATGGGCCTCAATTTCATGAATGCCATGGTGCTCGTCACCATTCTCGGCATGGGAAGCGATTACGGACTCCATATCGCCCACCGCGTCGGCGGAGCACGGGTAGACGGACAGAAAACCGAGTACGTCCAGGCAGGCCGCGCCGTACTCCTTTCGGCCTTGACAACCATAGCCGGCTTTGGCTCCCTGGCCTTTACCGACTACGGCGCCATGTCCTCCATCGGCTGGGCCACCAATTACGGAATCGGTGCCACAGCCCTGTTCGCCCTGGTATTCCTGCCGGCGTTTCTGCCCCGCAGAACCGCCTGACATCAGACAAACAGGGTGCAGCATTCGGCCTGTTAACGGAGGGAGACTATCTCTTCCAGATATAGCGGTCGAGCGACCAGCTCCCCCCACCGGTCACAACAAGTGCCAAGGCCATACCAAGGAGAGCCAGGGTATATTCAATACCATTACCCTTGCCGGTGGCACTGAGAAAGAAGCCGTTGACCCAGTGGACCTTGTATATAGCGACCGCCATAGTCACCGCGATACCGCAGGCGGAAAGCCGGGTAAACAGGCCGCAGAGGACCCCGAGCCCGCCGCCGAACTCGGCGATAATGGCCAACAGCGTCAAAAGGGGCGGAATCCCCAGGTGGACCTCAAAGTTTCGCAGGGTGCCGGTTAGTCCCGGCCCGCCGAAAAGGCCCAGGAGTTTCTGGGAGCCGTGGGCGAAAAAGATCACCCCGAGAGGCACGCGGATCAGCAGCAGTGCCAGTGAATCCAATGATGCAGCGGAAAAGTTCTTTGCCATGTTTCTCCTCCAAGTGATATGAGTAATCTGGTACAAAATACGGTACTGAAAAATCAACTAAATAAAATCAGTTAGCCACAGAGGGCACTGAGGAAAAACAACAGGTTACTAAACTCAGGAACTTCTCCTGAAAGGTTGTTTCAAATTATTGCAATACTACTCGTTTTCTCTGTGCTCTCTGTGGCAGAAAATGCCGTTTTAAGGATTAATATGATACATGCATCAGGTTCGGATTAAGCTTCAAGGGGTAAGGATTACAAGCCCACCGGGTTAACACTTTTCTTCCGCAGATTCAGTCGTAACTCGTGTACAAGCTCCCCATCTCGGCCACGATACTTTTCAGCTCGTCACGCAGTTCCGGCGGCTCAAGAATCTCGGCATGGCGGCCATAGGAAAGGACCCAGGAAACAATCTCCATGGTTCCGCCCGCCTCGAATGAAAGAATGATAGCGCCATCTTCCAGGTCTTCGACTTTCTGGCTGGGATGCCAGATACGATCCCTGACGGCATGGGCAATAGCTGCTGAAAAACGCACCCGGACCGAAACGGCCGACTCTTTGACAATGCCGAAGGCGTTCTGCAGCTGCTCCTGGGGACTGAACTCGGCAGGCAGCTCGAAACGCTCATTTTCTTTGACTGCCCGGCTGACCCGCTCAAGGGCAAAGGTGCGCAGTGCCTGGCGGTTATGGGCATAGCCGAGCAGATAGAGCCCGCCCCGATGGAAAATCAGGGTATAGGGGTCGAGCAGATAGGATGATGGCTGTTTTTTTCCCGGCACCTGATAGTCAATGGTCACCCGGTACTGGTAGATCAAGGCATCGCGGAGAATTTTCAGCACGTCCCCGGCCCGGCTGTAATCCCGCCGCCCCTGCAGGAGCGGCAGCGAAACCCCGGCGATCCGTTCCATGTGGGCGGCATAGCGGGGAGGCAGAACGGAATTGACCTTGCGGTAGATGGACTCCATATCGTCGTGAAAGGGCGTGCCTTCCAGGAAATCGAGCTGGGAGCGGAGAAAACAGAGGGTCATCAGCTCCTGAAGGGTGAAGCTGATGGGGGGCACATCCTTGAAACGGGTTAGGAAGCGGTAGACCTTGTTGCCTTGTGTCCACTCGGAAATCAGCGGATATCCGGCCTCCCCGATAGCATTCAGGTCCCGATGGATGGTGCGGCGGGTAACCCCGGCTTCCTCGGCCAGTTCTTCGATGGTGATCCCGTGGCGGGCCTCGATGAGACGGATAATGTCATGCACCCGCCCCGCTTGGGAATATTTTTTTGCCGGTTTTCCCTTCTGCACGCCATGGTCCTCCGCAGGAAGCGTTCTGCAGGTCGCTGCAGAGTGCATCGGCTGCAAATAGTAGCCTAAGACAGAAAAAGTTGGAAGATAAATTCGCTAGACCGGTCACTATGGAGCAGACATGCATTTCGATACCATCGTACTTCTCGGCCCCACCGCCTCCGGCAAGACCCGCCTGGGGGTCTCCCTTGCCCGGGAACTGAACGGCGAGATCATCTCCGCCGACTCCCGCCAGGTCTACCGCGGCATGGATATCGGCACCGGCAAGGACCTCGGGGAATACGGCGAGGTGCCCTATCACTTGATCGATATCCTGGAACCGGGGGAAAATTTTAACGTCTTCCTCTTCCAGAAGCTCTGTTTCGCCGCCATGGACGAGATCCGCGCTCGCAACCGCTTGCCGGTCATTGTCGGCGGCACCGGACTCTACCTGGACGCGGTGCTGCGCAAATACCGCATGGTAGAAGTGCCGGACAATCCGGAGCTGCGCCAGGAGCTTGCCCCCCTTTCGCTGGAAGAACTTGCCGCACGGCTCCTGGCAGTCAATCCCCGCCTCCACAATACCACCGACCTCCTGGACCAAGACCGCCTGCTGCGGGCCATTGAGATTGCCGAGTATGAAAAGAGCCACGAACCGGAACCGCTGCCCGAGATCAGTCCGCTGGTCTTCGGTGTCAGATGGGAGCGAAGCGTCCTCCGCCAGCGGATCACCGCCCGCCTGAAGGAGCGTCTCGACGCGGGACTCATCGAGGAAGTGGCGGAGTTGCACCGGCAGGGGGTGCCGTACGAGACCCTGGAATTCTATGGCCTCGAATACCGCTTTGTCGCCCGACACCTCAAGGGGGAGCTGAACCGGAACGACCTGTTCCAGAAACTCAACAGCGCCATTCATGATTTTGCCAAGCGCCAGGATACCTGGTTTCGCCGCATGGAGCGCCAGGGGGCCGAGATCCATTGGCTGGATGGGGCGGGTAAGCCGCTGCAGGAGGCGTTGGCAATAGTGCGGAAATGAACGGGAAAGGAGGCCGATGTCGGAGCAACGGCTTACCATTAGCGTCATTGCGCAGTGATGTTCAACAAAAACCCCTGGCCGGGAGATTATCGGTCAGGGGTTTTTGTTTATCTCTATCGGGTAAAAATCCAGAGGACTTTTTGCCTCCTTCACCGTCCTGACCGGAACGCAATGTGTATAAATCATCGTTGTTTTCAGACTGGAATGGCCAAGTTTTGTCTGAATCGTACGGATGTCGAAGTTCGCTTGCAGAAGGTGAGTCGCATAGGAATGGCGAAATGTGTGGGCGGTAACTCGCTTGGGGATACTTGCTCTGCGCACGGCGTAGTAGAGCGCCTTCTGGAGCTCGGATTCATGCAGGTGATAGCGTCTTTGTTCACCGGTTTCCTCTATCAAAGTCAGAGACTTCTGGGGAAAGAACCACTGATGTATCAGCTCTTTCGCTGCTTTGGGATATTTCTTTTCTACGGCATCATCCAGAAAGACCCCCGCATATCCGGCAGTAAGGTCTTTTTTGTGCAGTTTCTTTATTACCTCAATCTGTGCCTTTAGTTCCGACATAATTGTTTCAGGAAGTGGCAAGGTTCGGTCTTTCTTACCTTTGCCGTGCACGGTAAGGATGCCGGCATCGAAATTAAAATCCCTAACTCGAAGTTGCAGGCATTCAAACAGGCGTAGCCCGCAACCGAACAGCAGATTGACCACCAGACTGTGGGGGTGCGAGAGTTGTTTCAGAATCGCATCAATCTCTTCACGGGATAGAACTACAGGAATATACAGAGACTTTTTCGCGCGGGGCACATCGCGGAGGATTCCGAAATCAGTCTTCAAAGCATGCCGGTAGAGGAATAATAACGAATTGAAGGCCTGATTCTGAGTGGAGGCGGCGACATGGCATTTTACGGCCAAGTACGTCAGATATTCCTTTACGTCACTCGTTGACAGTTCCCCTGGCGGTTTGTTCTTCAGGAATCGCTGGAACTTTCGCGCCCACTGTGCATATGTCTTGAGAGTCTTACGAGAATAGTGCCGAACTTTAATTTCCGCGGCCAGTGCTTTAAGTACTAAGTCCCATTCCGGTGATTCGGATTTTTCCTGGTAACCAGCCTCCATGTATTGAGATATTCGATGCTTTTCAGCAGGTTGTGTTGGCAGGGCCGGAACTTCATTATGGAATTGCTGTCGGGTTGCCTCAACAGTGCATTTTACTTGGGGAATCGCTTGCCCTTGCATCTCGAGGTACAGTGATACTGCATGAGCAGCCTGTTGACACTGTGCTTCGGTCTGTTTCTTGTCTCGCAATTTCAGCAAAAACATCCGCACCTGTTCAGTGCCGTCATTCGATACCGGGTACTTTGCACAGAAGTCGAGATAATACCGTAGCCACTTGCAATAATTCGCAAGATTTTCTGCTTGGATCCCCTGTTTATCAAGTTGAACCCGATAGCGGGAAATCAGTTGATTCGAAATCTGCAGCATGTGACGCCCCTTACTGGAGAATTTTAATTTACATAATACAAAATAATCCGTATATTTTCGAGAAAAAGCTTCACTAAACTGTGCCGAGTTAAAAATGAAAACAAGACTGACTCTCAAACCAGGGCAACATGGAACTAAAGCATTGGTAGATAAGTACGGGGATGCACTTGTCTGTGTCAGATTCCGCTATGATGCCAAATTACGGCAGAGAGTGAAAACGGTCGAATTGATTGTCGATAGAAGTGACTGGACTCCTCCGACGCCACGATTTTCTGAAAATACCATTGTGCATCTTCAAATTGGTGCTTCTGATATGCAGATGCGGACAAAGGCAAAAAAAGCAGGTGCACGATGGAGCCCCGAGAAGCAGCTTTGGTATGTGAAGTATGCTGAAATTATAGGTACGGTACTAGAAAAGTATATATATGTAGATAGGTCATGAGACGGAAGACAATAAGAAATACATCTACATATATATTGTTAACCCCCATATAAATGTATAGATTTCTATCTACATCTATATGCATCCATCTAAATATAGATAGATGCTTCTAACTGCAGAATAACGAGTTGAACAGGGAAGATATGAAAATATTTGGTTATCAAAGCAGTCAAGTGAATGACGACGGCCTATTTGAAATGAAGGAAATTACATTTTGTGGAAAGCCAGAACAACTTCGCCTTGTTGCTGATTTCCTCCAGAGTGCGGCAGACGTCATCGAAGCTAATCCAGGGAAATATAATCACGACCATATTTCATTCAATAAAGCAGGATGGGATGATGAGTATCCAGAAGTTGTGGTAGCTGAAGTTGAAGACTGAAGTGGGATAAGGCAAGGAAAGGCTTGAGAATTGAAAGCCTTACCTTACCTCAGCATGCAGTTTGAGACCGAGCGCCGCAACGATTTTGAGAATTGTATCGAAGCTAGGTACTCTCTCGCCTGAAAGCGCCTTGTAAAGACTTTCACGGGAGAGCCCAGCATCGCGGGCTACTTGTGTCATCCCCTTGGCGCGCGCTATGTCACCGAGCGCCTTGGCGATAAAAGCCGCATCGCCATTGGCCTCTTCGAGGGTTGCTTCAAGATAGGCCGCCATTTCTTCCGGTGTGCGGAGATGTTCGGCAACATCGTATCGACTAGTAGCTGTTTTTGGCATTTTTTGACTCCTATAGGTTCTGTGCAAGCCGGATTGCAGCCTTGATATCCCGAGACTGGCTGTTTTTATCGCCGCCGGCCAGCAGGATGATCAATTCGCTGCCGCGTTGGATGAAATAAACTCGATAACCGGGCCCGTAGTCGATTCGCATTTCTGAGACACCTTCACCAACAGGCTTGACGTCTCCCGCGTTTCCTGAAGCAAGCCTCTCAACCCTGACAAGGACACGTGCCTTGGCCTTGATGTCACGCAGATTGTCAAGCCAATTGGCAAACAGTTCGGTCTTGCGGATTTCAACCATGAATAAATCGTAGCCTGTTGGCTACAGTATGTCAAGCTTTTAGTCGTCAAGAGAACCCAGCACAACCATCGACACGACCCGCCGAAGGCGGAATGGCCGCCGGAACCTTTGGGGACGCCCTTCACATATTCACATTTACTTGATAACACAATCATGATTCAAGCCAAAACATGCCAAGACAAGCCAGAATAGACGCGCCTTGCGCCCTGCACCACATTATCGCCAGAGGCATAGAGCGGAGCAAGATATTCCGTGAAGATGCAGACTATGAAGACTTTCTGCGCAGACTAGGGTCTCTTTCTTCTGTTGCAAACGGAAACAAAATGTTTTGCCTGGGCATTGCTCCCTAATCACTTCCACCTGTTGCTGAAGACGGGAAATGTGCCGATTGCCACCGCCATGCGTCGGCTATTAACCGGTTATGCAACCGGGTTTAACCGACGTCACCAGCGTAGTGGCCATCTTTTCCAGAATCGCTATAAATCCATATTATGCCAGGAAGACACCTATCTAAAAGAACTGGTGCGATACATACATCTGAACCCGCTCCGTGCAAGACTTGTCAGAGACATAACCGCTCTGGATGACTATCCCTATTCAGGGCATGACACAATCTTGGGGAAGCAGGCGAATCAATGGTAAGCAACAGACTCGGTTTTGGAGTTGTTCGGCAGCAAGCTTCCGCAAGCACGATATAACTATCACGAGTATGTGACCGCCGGGTCAAAACTTGGAAAACAACCTGACCTTACCGGTGGTGGGCTCATCCGCAGTGCCGGTGGATGGAGAGGTGTACAGCAACTGCGTAAAGCCGGGAGCTTTCAAAAGAGTGATGAGCGAATATTGGGAGACGGTGACTTTGTCGAAAGCGTGCTCGCTGAGGCAGACGAGAAAATGAGTCTCCGGTTTGCATACAAGTCCAAAGGTATAAGCCTTGATCACCTGCAGCAGGCAGTGGCAACCCTGATCGGTATAAAACCGGAAGATCTTGTCGGTGCTTCAAAAGCACGCAAGGTGACAAAAGGGCGCATCCTGTTATGTTATCTGGCTGTTCGAGAGATGGGCTTATCGATGACGGAAATAGCAAGTCGATTGAAGATAGCCTTGCCGACTGTAAGCGGGGCAGTGCAAAAAGGGGAAGATGTTGCTCGGGCAGAAGGTTTGGATATCGTGAAATTGCTAAATGTGAATATATGAAGGGCGTCCCCCATGTGTCCTGCCCTCCCTCATGAGTAGGGTCGAGAACTGGCGCGCCGATTTAGGTCGAAGTTTGTGTTCCCTGTTGGCTCGCTCTTTCGTTTGCGAGTGTCACAACATCTCGACCATACCACGTTTCCAACTCCCGCCACGTCGAACGCAGCGTGCGGATTTCCCGCACTACGCTCTCCTGTTGACTTCACAGCAAGGGTTATGAGGCCTATCTGGCTGGCAGCGCTTTTGTCTCCGTCATATGTCTTACCCGGTAGTCTGAGAATAATCCCAGGTTCCGGTGTATCCAGAGACTACTCCACCTGTTCCAGCCGAAGCCTTTGCGATTTCGAGCACCCATCAAGTGGCGCCGAATCTTCTTTTCTACCCAGTCCTTCACATATCCGAAACATCGGCTGGAATGGCCGACCCGGAAGTAGTTGACCCAACCCCGCAGAATGGGGTTAATCAATTCTATCACCCTATCCGCAGGTTGAGACAGAAAGCGACGGAAGATTTCCTTGAGTTTAGTCAAGAGGGCCGTGCGCGCCTTTATTCTCGGCGTTATGCGGACCCCCCATTTCCCCCTCAGGGTTTTCACCCGGTGGAAGTCAAACCCCAGGAAGGCAAAGCTTTCGCCCTGAGTCAGGTCCACCTGTCGGGTTTTCTCGGCATTGATTTGGACATCGAGTTTTACCAACTCCTCAAGAAGCCTTTTGTACACCGCCTTTACGAGCCACTCACACTTGTGATAATACCCATCCACCAGAATCACCAGATCATCCGCAAAACGGGCGTACTCGATTCTCGTGTAGCGTCCGTTGCGGGTTGTCTCCTTTGCCCGTTCCAGCATCTTGTCTATCTCATTAAGATAGATATTGCTGAGTAACGGCGAGATAACCCCACCCTGCGGAACTCCCAGTTTCCCACTGGCTTTGAGTATCAGCTTGAGCAGGTGCATCACCTGATCGTCATTAACCCGTTCCACCACTTTCTTTAACAGAATGTCATGGCGAACCGTGTCAAAGTACGACTTCAGATCGACATCGACAACCTGTGTCTTCTGAAACACTATTGCCTCAGCTACGCGTTGTACCGCTTGGTGAGTGGTCCGTTTGGGCCGGTAGCCATACGACCCTTCTTGAAAGTCAGCTTCGAAGATCGGCTCCAGGATGAGCTTGAGCGCTCCCTGAACCACCCTGTCACGAATCGTCGGAATACCCAGGATCCGGACTTTCCCGTTCCCTTTGGGTATTTCCTTTTTCCGATTACGGGTGGGCCGATAGCTGACGGTGATCAGTTCGTTCCGTATCTCCTCAAGAAATGCTTACACGCCCTTCTCTTTGATGGCTTCGAACGTCACACCGTCAATTCCCGGCGCTCCGTCATTGTGCTTGGCCATCTCATAGGCAGCGTGCAGAGATCGGAAG
>JAQUHM010000443.1 GCA_028683595.1 Geobacteraceae bacterium
TTGTCGTTGAAGAGGCGTTTATGAGTGTCGTTCAAAGTGCCTTTGAAGAGGATGAGACCGGAGAAATAGGCGTTGTCCTGGAGCACCGTCCGGGGCAGTTCGTCATTGCCATTGAGGATCATGGCCTTCCGCTTGATTTGAAACATTTGGAAGAGAACGAAGGGCTTGCCCTGAATTTCTTATTGATGAAGCAACTTCTTGACGGGTTTGTTTTTATCAACAAAGGGAAAGATGGAAAACGGCTCGAAATGATCAAAAACATACCGGCTGAAAGTGTCGTCAATGCCTTGCGCGAGCAGGAGGTCGGATCCGCTGCTTCGGTAGATTTGCCGGCGCCGGCGTTGGAACAGCCGCTGTTTCGTCTGCTGGAACCACAGGAGACACTGGCCCTGGCTCAGTTGGCCTATCGTACTTACGGCTATACCTACTTCAGTGATTTCTATCACCCGGACAGAATCAGCGAAAATATCGAGCATGGCTTGATGGAGACCTGCATTGCGATTACCGCTAACGGCCGGATTCTCGGCAGTCTGAGCCTACTTTATGATAAAATGGAGGCAAAGGTAGCCGAGTGTGGAGCCGCCATGGTAGACCCCCGCTATCGAGGCTTGAGCCTTTTCAAGGAGATGAAGCGCTTTCTTTTTGATCACGCCCGTAGCAAGGGGCTCTATGGCATCTTCAGTGAGGCTGTCACCATTCATCCCTATACCCAAAAGGGAAACCTAACGTTGGGGGCACATGAAACGGGAATTTTGCTCTCCTATGTGTCGGATAATATAGCCTTCAAGAAAATCGGCTCGGAACGTATGGGACAGAGACAGGCACTGGTTCTGTTTTATTACAGGCTCAATCCCGAGAAAATGCGGAATGCCTATGTCCCGCCAGCGTATACCGGACTGATTGAGCGAATCTACAAAGAGAACCGGATGAATAGGATAGTACAGGAAGTCGTCGAAACGACGTACCGGACGGAATTGGATACACAGCTTGAGATCCAGGTACGCCACGATGCCTTTAATGATGCCTCCATTGACCTGCACCAGATCGGTGAGGATGCGTTTGAGATGATTCTCCACCACACCCGGGAACTTTGCGAAAAAAAGGTCGATGCAGTATATCTCAACCTTCCCATGATGAGCCTTGAGGCGGCGATTCTGGCCGGAAGACTTGCCGAAAAAGGCTTTTTGTTTGCCGGGGTTATTCCGGAACTAAAAAACGGTGATGTCCTGAAGCTGCAGTATCTGAATAATGTCCTTTTTGATCCCTCAAAGGTCACGGTTGTTTCCAACACCGCAAAGGAACTGCTTGGGTTTATTTCAAAGCAGTATGAAAATAGACCCTGAGTTTGTTGGCCGGCCTCTGCAGCAGCACACAGGTCATCAAAAGATCAAGAATCCTTGTATCGATTTTCCGAGGTTATCCTGGAAATGAAGAGAGAAAAAAAATGGAATCTCCCGTCAGCGCTGCAAAGTCGAAAAGGCTGGTCTGACTTTTTGGAATTAAAGCGTTCGTCTGAGCCCCATCTCCATCAAATAGAGCCGACCAATGCCTGTCCCTACTCCTGCATCATGTGCCCCCGCGATAGGTTCATGACTCGCCCCGTGGGCTTCATGGATTTTGCCCTCTACACCAAGGTGATCGATGAAGTGACAGGTTTTTCGTCGCCGGTCCGAAAAAAAGAGATCGAACTTTTTCACTTTGGCGAGTCGCTGCTCCACCCGGAGATCGCAGAAATGGTTGCCTATGGGACCGGGAAAGGGCTGAACCTGGTTCTTTCTGTGAATGCTCCGCAGCTATCCCCCGAATTGGCCGAGAAAATTCTGGCCAAGAACCCGGTAAAGCTGATTATTTCAATGGACGGCTATGATGCGGAAAGCTACCGAAAAATTCGCGGCAATAATGCCGATTACAACCTGGCCGTGGAAAACCTCGAAGCTTTCTTGAAAATGATGAAGAGCATTGGTTCCCGTCCACGGGTTATCGTCAGGATGATTCGGCTACAGTTGAATACTCAGGAGGAAGATCAATTCAGGAGCAGGTGGCAGGATCTCGGTGGAGACGTTGAAATACGGGATTTTTTCCCTTGGAACAAAAAAGACCTGATTCCTCTTGGTGCCGTTGAGAAATACCCTCCACACATGCCCTGCCCGTTTCCTTGGCAGTATCTGGTGGTTCAATGGAATGGCGATGTGGTCCCTTGCTGTCGCGACTTTAATGCAGTGAATCGTCTGGGAAATGTTGCCGGTTCAACCCTAAAGGAAGTCTGGAACAGCTCAGCCTATGAACGGTTCCGCGAATCCATGTCAAAGGGAGAACTTGAGCCCAGCATGTGCGCCGAGTGCATGGAAATATATGGCAGCGGCCAGGAATAGTTGGTCAACTAAGAGCTTGTTCGTAAATAACGTTATGAGAGATCGCGCTCGGATTTACGTCAGGCTTGGCCGGGCTGATTGAACAAAACCACAGGCGTAGCAGTGCGTGTAGAGTATGACGGCAGGGGTATCTGGAGAAGGAAGAGGGGCAGTCCGCTGATGACAATTTTGATCTGATGAGTATTCCCGTAACAATTCTGCGGCGACAATACATTTGGTCTGGTTGACAGAAGTGCAAAGTGAATTAATGAGGGTTTGTTCTGAACTGTTATAGAAGAGAAGCGTGGGTACAGACTGGTTTATGATGTAACGGAGAGTCTCATGACCGGAAGAGGGATTTAAGGGAACAAATATCGCCCCGATCAGCGTCACTCCCCAGAATGTTGTAAGGCACTCCAAGGGGTCTTTGGAAAGTACGGCAATACGGTCTCCCGGTTTTGCTCCATAGTGCATGAGAAGTCTTGATATGGCACGTGCCATGGAACACAACGTGCCAAACGCCAGGTTATTCACCCCATATGCAAGGCCCGCTTTATCAGCCCATACTGTCTCTGTATGAGCGAACACAGTGTTTAGGATTACATCACTGTCAAAACACTTGCGAAGAGATCCTGTGCCGCTGGATATGCCTCCTGTGCCAATCAATCGATTCGTGTTTGGAT
>JAQUHM010000444.1 GCA_028683595.1 Geobacteraceae bacterium
TGCTCTACCGCTGTTTCCCGTCCTGCCCTCCGCCAGTGGTTGGGGTCTATGTAAAGGTTCTTTCACTACTTCTGAGGTCCTTTTAACTTGACTAAAGCAAAGGCCTGTAATATTTATAGAAATCACACTTTTTCAGAGCATAAAGGAGCGCGTGATGATAGAAGATAGCATTCAGGAGGCTCTTACCTTTGACGATGTCCTGCTCGTCCCGGCTTATTCGGATGTGCTGCCGTCAGAGGTAGACCTTTCCTCCTACATTACTCGGAACATACCTCTGAATCTTCCCCTGGTCAGTGCTGCCATGGACACCGTCAGCGAGGCGCGTACCGCCATCTGCATGGCACGGGAAGGTGGCATGGGGATTATCCACAAAAACCTTTCCGTAGACGCCCAGGCTCTCGAAGTGGACAAGGTCAAAAAAAGTGAATCCGGGATGATCGTTGATCCCATCACCATGAGGCCGAATCAGAAGATCCGCGAAGCGCTTGACATTATGGAGCAGTACCGGATTTCGGGTGTTCCGATCATCAAGAGCAACGGCAAACTGGTGGGGATCCTGACCAACCGCGATCTCCGTTTCGAGACCGATCTGGACCTTCCCATCTCTGCGCGGATGACAAAGCGGAACCTGGTTACCGTTCCGGTGGGAACCACCCTGGAGGAGGCCAAGGAGCTTCTGAAGCATACCCGGGTGGAAAAACTGCTGGTGGTGGATGATGAGCGGAACCTGAAGGGCCTGATTACAATCAAGGATATCGAGAAGGTGCGGAAGTACCCCAATGCCTGCAAGGACAGCCTGGGCCGACTGCGGGTCGGCGCGGCAGTCGGGGCTTCGGCTGACATGATGGACCGTGTTGAAGCCCTGACCAAGTCAGGGGTTGACGTGGTGGTGGTTGACACTGCCCATGGTTTTTCCCAGATGGTGATCAATGCCGTGCGAACCATCAAGGAGAAGTACCCTGATCTTGAGCTGGTTGCCGGGAATATTGCAACAGCCGAGGCTGCAGAGGCGCTTATCACGGCCGGGGTCGACGCCATCAAGGTTGGGATCGGGCCCGGTTCCATCTGTACCACGAGGGTGGTTGCCGGTGTCGGTGTGCCCCAGATTACCGCGATCAGCGAGTGCGCCCGGGTAGCCAGACAATACAATATCCCGGTGATTGCCGACGGCGGTGTAAAATACTCCGGTGATATTACCAAGGCAATAGCTTCCGGCGCAGATGTGGTGATGATCGGGTCCCTGTTTGCCGGTACCGAGGAGTCTCCCGGAGATACCATCCTTTTCCAGGGCAGGGCCTACAAGACCTACCGCGGAATGGGCTCCATCGGTGCCATGAAGCGAGGCAGCAAGGACCGCTACTTCCAGGCCGAAGTTGAGGTGGAATCGAAGCTGGTTCCCGAAGGAATCGAAGGGCGGGTACCCATGCGCGGTCCCCTTTCCTCGACCATTCACCAGCTGATGGGTGGTCTTCGTGCCGGAATGGGCTACACCGGTTGCCGTACCATCAAGGAACTGCAGCAGAAGCGGCGTTTTGTCAAGATTACCGGTGCGGGTCTGAAAGAGTCCCATGTCCATGACGTTATCATAACCAAGGAAGCCCCGAATTACCGGGTTGAGAACTAATCATGACCGAAGATATTCATAGCGAAAAGATCCTGATCCTCGATTTCGGTTCCCAGGTGACGCAGTTGATTGCTCGCCGTGTCCGTGAGCAGAGCGTCTATAGCGAGATCCATCCGTACAATATTTCTCTGGACAAAATCCGGGAATATGACCCTAAGGGAATCATCCTTTCCGGCGGACCGTCCAGTGTCTACGATACCGATGCTCCCCATTCCGATCCGGGAATCTTTGATCTGGGAATTCCGGTCCTCGGCATCTGCTACGGCATGCAGCTTATGACCAACCAGTTGGGCGGCAAAGTCGAGCGTTCCGACAAACGGGAATACGGTCGTGCCATGATGGAGCTTGACGACGTGGAAGACCTCTTCGCCGGATTTGAAGGCCGGGCAGAGGTCTGGATGTCCCACGGTGACCGGATCGAGGCCATGCCCAAAGGGTTCCGTGGTATTGCCCATACCGAGCATTGCCCGGTGGCGGCCATGAAAGATACCGATCGGCGTTTCTACGGTGTTCAGTTTCATCCCGAGGTTGTTCACACTCCCCGAGGCGAGGAAATGCTTGGCAACTTCCTCTTTTCCGTGTGCGACTGCCGTCCCGTCTGGACAATGGCCAGCTTCATCGAAACCGAGGTGGAGGATATCCGCCGAAAGGTTGGTGACGGCAGGGTGATATGCGGCCTGTCCGGTGGTGTCGATTCCTCTGTTGTGGCGGTGCTCATCCATCGGGCCATCGGTGACCAGCTTACCTGCGTGTTCGTCAATAACGGTCTCCTGCGCAAGGGGGAGGCTGAGAAGGTGGTTAATCTGTTCACAAAACACTTCAAGATAAACTTGAAGTATGTGGACGCATCTGACCGATTTCTCGATAAGCTTGCCGGTATCACCGATCCCGAGCAAAAGCGCAAGATCATCGGCAACGAATTCATTTACCTCTTCGAGGAAGAGGCGAAGAAACTGGGCAGGGTGGATTATCTGGCCCAGGGAACACTCTATCCGGATGTGATCGAATCCGTATCCATCAAGGGGCCTTCGGCGGTCATCAAGAGCCACCACAATGTGGGCGGTCTTCCGGAGAAGATGAACCTCAAGCTGCTGGAGCCGGTGCGCGAACTGTTCAAGGACGAGGTGCGGCTCCTTGGCCGCGAACTGGGAATGCCCGACGAGGTTATCCACCGTCAGCCTTTCCCCGGACCGGGCCTGGCTATCCGCTGCATCTGCGAGATCACCGCCGAACGGTTGGATATACTCCGTGAAGCGGACGCCGTCGTTCTCGACGAGATCCGCAAGGCCGGCCTGTATCGCGACATCTGGCAGACATTTGCCATCTTGCTGCCGGCAAGAACCGTCGGGGTTATGGGTGATGCCCGGACCTACGATTACACCATAG
>JAQUHM010000081.1 GCA_028683595.1 Geobacteraceae bacterium
GAAACCACCGATGCTTCCGGAGCCAACACCCTCTATGAATACGACGCCAAAGGGAACATGACGAAAATCATCTCCCCACTTGGTCAGGCCACCACCTTTAGCTACGACAGCAACGGCAACCTGGCCACGATCACTGACCCCAGCGGAGCGCAAACAACCGTCACCTACGACGCCTCCGGTAACGTGATCACCCTCACCGACGCTAAAGGCGCTGTCAGCCGCTTCGAATACAACACCAACAACCAGTTGGTGAAAATGACCGACCCTCTGGGCGATACCACCACATACGCCTACGACCTGGCTGGCAACAAGATCTCCGCAACCGACGCCAACGGCAATACCACCACCTTTGAATACAACTTTCTCCGGCAGCTGGTAAAAACGAAAGACGCCCTCGGCAACGTCACCGCCTACAGCTACACATCCAGCGGCTGTGCCTCCTGCGGCGGCGGAACGGACAAGCTCACCGCCCTCACTGACGCTAACGGCCATTTCACTGCCTACCAGTACGACACTCTCGGCAGGCTGCTGCAAGAGACCGATCCGCTCGATGCCGTTACCAGCTACAGCTACGACGCCAAGGGCAATCTCATTGCAAAGACCGATGCCAACGGCGTCACCATCAGCTACAGCTACGACGAACTGGGTCAGCTCCTGAAAAAGAGCTATCCCGACGGCACGGAAGAAAACTTCAGCTACGACGCCAAGGGGAATATCCTCACGGCAACGAACAACAACATCTCCTACACCTATAGCTACGACGCCAGCAACCGGGTGGTTTCGGTCACCGACTCCAACAACCGGACCCTGCGTTACGACTACGACCTCTCGGGCAAGAAAACCGCACTGACTCTGCCGGATGGACAATCGGTAGCCTATCACTACGATACAGCCAACCGCCTTGCCGAAATCGTCGGCCCCGAGGGGACTTTCGGGTTCAACTACGATACCCTCGGCAGAAGAACGAAACTGACCTATCCTAATGGCGCAACTGCCAGCTACAATTACGACAGTGCAAGCAGGCTGACAAAGCTCGAACAGAAAACCGCAAGGGGCCGTCTGATCGACAGCTTCAGCTACAGCCACGACAAGGTCGGCAATCGGCTCACGAAAACCGAACCAGAGGGAACAACAAACTATAGCTACGATACAATCTATCGTCTGCTTGGTGCAAGTCCTCAGAAACGTGGCCACCAGTCAGACAGGGAAAGCTACAGCTACGACCCGGTCGGCAATCGTCTCATTGGACCGAATGAACACCAAGCCTACCAGTACAACGCGGGGAATCAACTGGTCGAGGAAAGTGCCGAACAGTGTCGCGCCTCCAAAGCTGGTACGCGCAACAGCTATGACAAAAACGGTAACCTGATCGCCAAGGAAGAGCGCAACGGGTCGGGCCACGATCAGACCGCCACTCGTTACAGCTATGACTTCGAAAACCGGCTGATTAAGGTGGAAATTGAAAAAGGGCACAAGACGCAGGTTGTCACCTTCAGCTATGACCCGTTCGGCAGGAGACTTACCAAGACTGTCGGCCGGGAAGACCTGAATGAAAACGGAAAGGGACATGGGCACGAAGGGTGTGACGACGAGCGTCAAGCACCGCGAACCACTCACTACCTTTACGACAATGAAGACATCGTCATGGAATACGACGAGCGTGGTGAGACCATGGCCCGCTATCTTCACGGACCAGGAATTGACGAACCGCTGGCAATGGAGCGCAAAGAGAAGGTATACTACTACCATGCCGATGGGCTTGGTTCGATTGCAGCGTTGACTGACAAGCATGGCAATGTTGTCCGGAAATATGACTACGATTCCTTCGGGAACATGTCGCAGGAGCAGCGAGAGTTTGGCCAGCCGTATGCCTATACGGGAAGGGAGTGGGATAGGGAGACAGGGTTCTACTATTACCGTGCAAGGTATTATGATCCGGAGGTGGGGAGGTTCATTAATAAGGATCCGATCGGTATATGGAGCAATATCTATAATAATAATTCAAGAGTTACATTTTTACAGTATGTTGATGCAATTGAAAACCCTTACCTATATACTGATAATAACCCCGTCAATTGGATAGATCCTGATGGTCTATCTAAAACAAAAGGGATTCAGCAGGGTAATGACGAATATTTGAGACGGCTTAGAGAGACGCAAGGGAATAGGAAAGCAATCGAGGAAATCGAGCGTGAGATTGCAAATAAGAAACAATGTGGTGACTTTAGTAAAAATCGATTAAATAAGTTGAAAGCATGGTTGAAGTTGGCTAAAGATGGCAGGCTTTTTTCAGCGCCACTCTTACTTATGTTGCAAAATCAAAGTGATTTAATTAATAATTTCAATAATGGATTCGGTATGTCTGATAGAGTAAACCCTGGTGAAATATAATTACAACTTATGAATGGTGATATCAATGAATAGTGTTGAGACAATTAATAGGTATGCTGCAAAACTAATATTTCAATTTAGGACTCTAAGTGGTGGTGTCTCTAATAAGAGGAGAGTATGTGAAGAACGTATAATCATTTTTATGGCAAAAACACCTAAGATTGCTCTAAAATCAGCAAAGAAAAGAGGCAAAGAGGAAGAGTTTTCATACTCTGATGATGGGATTGAAGTCCTTTTCGAATTTATTGGTGTTATTGAATTAATTGAACTTGGAGCATGTTCTGAACCAGATGAAGTATGGTCGAGTTTATTTGAAAAAATAGAGCCTATGGAGAATATAAACAAGATCATACCAAAGGAAGATCAGTTGCATGCATTGAGTATAAACACAAATCGAAAGAAACTATCTGTACCAGGTAAACGTATCAAAAAGAAGGCAGTTTCTGGAACATAAGGGTTTTAAAACACAGCGTTCTTTGACAATTTCAAATGAATTGTTTTTTGTGGCAGCTGAGTATTTTTTCAAGGGCAATTGTAAAACCTGCTCTGAAGATTGTCCGGCCAAGACTGTTTACGACCCGGCCGCTCTTTTCAATTGTCCATCCTTCCTGTTCTATCAGTTCAGTGGAGATGGCGTGCGAAAGAGCAGTTAATTCCGTTGGTGTAAGACCTTCAGAAAAGCTGGCTAACTGGGTGTCTTGTTGTTTTGTTGATGTAAGCGGGATTGTCCGGCGATCAATGACGATTTCTGTTTGCTGCTTCAGAAGATTTAATTCTCTTTGAAGTTTGGAGTTAGTTGCTAGTATGGACCCGACAATCGACCGCACTGCAGGGTCGTTGATTTTGCTGAGAATGGAGCTAATTCCGCTCTCCTGTATCTTGGGAGGTTTCTTCATTGCACCCTTGGAATGTTCAGCCCAGGTGGCGATCAATGCTCTGAAATCGTAACCGCCTTTGTTGCGTATAGTTTGAGGTGAAGGACCACCTTGTTCTGACGAAAGCCGCCCGATAGTAGCAATGGAGAAGTCACGGCTTCCACGGTCAAGTTGCTCCCTACAGATCCCGTTGATGATTTCCAGAGAGCGTTGCTTACGGGCATTGGATTTTGCTTTCAGCAGATCAAGAAGTTCATCTGGTGTCATTTGGCACCTCCTGTTGTCTCGATAAGCACGGTTGGTTGAGAAGCGGCCGCTTGTATTGTTGTAACATTGAGCTTGAGAAGGTTGTTGCCCTTGCTATCGCTGCACCCGAGCAGATTTATGGTCTTATCGAGAAGGCCGAATTCCTTGAGACTAGCGCCACCTTCAATAAACTCCACGGCTCCCTTCATGGAGCCAGTCCGAGCCTTGATGAGGGCCATCAGCTCGTTTCCAACCCGAAGCTGCTGGTCTGGGGTCAACTTCAGAAACACAGGCGGCTGGCCGTTCATCATCAACATGGCATCGAGAATTTGGCTGCGACGCAGAATAGCCTTGCTGGCATCAGTTTCGAGGTAGAACACGGCATTCTCGCAGATTACTTCAAGTTGGTGAAGGTCGGACTTGGTTTCCATCAAAGACCATTTCACGTCGGCAATGCCGCCGACGGGGACCAGCTTGAAACTGTTATTATTATCAACGTCAGTTTCTGCAAGAAGTTTCACACAGCGGTCGAAAAGTTTTAAGGTGGCATTCAGATCATTAGCGAGTTTATCGGCCTTCTGGGCTTCCTGTTCATAAAGTCGGTAGATCTTGTTCAATTCCTCAGAGCGCCCGAAAGGAATATCTTTCTCGTCACATTCCTGGCGGAGATCTTCCAGTTCCATCACCTGCTCTTCGATTGTTGAATAACGTGCAGAGCACTCGCTGAGTTGATAGCTGACGGAATTGAAATGGGCCTGGAGGCCGGGAAGGAACGCCGGGCCAGTGATAAAGAAACGGCAACGAACGCAGTTCTTCTCCAGGGGGTAGCCGGGAACCGGAGAATATAACCTTTGTCTCTGATCGGCGACAGCGTCATTAATAAGTTCGCCGCCGCAGTCGCATCCAGAGCCTCCCATTGGGCAAATACCCTTGTCCTCGACTACCATGCCCACTGGAGATTTTTGATGGGAGATGACAGACAGTGCGTCAGGGTTGTTGAAAGCAGCTCTGGCCTCGATCTGATCATAGCTGGCATTTGCCAGGAATCGCCTGAATGATTGCTGGTCCGTCTCTAAGATGCGTTTTTCTGCTTCATCCATGAGCTCGGTGACGTGTGCTACACCCGCCTTGACGTAATAAATGGTCATGATGAGACGGGCATGCCCTGCAATGAGTTTGGAGAGAACAGGCATTGGGACGCCGCCCTCCAGGGCATAAGCCGTGATGAGTGATACCCGTAAAGTATGCAGGGGGAAATGAGTGGTTGCGTAAGAACCAGCCTTAACGAACCTGAGCGGAGTCCCATCTTCAAGGGCCTCTCCCCTGGCAGCACAGCTGGCTTCCAACTCTGACAGAAGGTAAAACCACATTCGGTCTGGACAACCCAAGACGATAGGCTTTTTTCGGTCACGCAGATCTTTACAGGCGGCAGCATCACGAAACAGGAAGCAAGTATTGCCTCTTTCTGTGAGTACCTGGTCAGATTTTATCTCGCCGACGTGTTTAAGTTCGAGTTCCGTCCAGGGTACCGGGGCTTTGATCGGGTTATAGCGTTCTTGCCAATTACGTAGTTTTACAAGCCAATAGAGGACAGAATCATGCTGCCAAGGGATGACATAACCCTTTTCCTGTTCAACCCGGTAAATGTCAGCTGTTTTGTTCGTGTTGATGAAAAAACCGGTTAAGACCTTGCCGTCCTCGGGATTGATGAGACGACGGAAGACGCCCTTTTCGACGGAGTTTTTGATTGTGACTAGTACAAGCGGGCTGTCGCTGAGTTTCCAACTGCCATTTTCGTAACGCCAGGTATCGGCTTCGCCGCTGTCAAGCATCCGCACCTGAGTGGTACGAAGAGGTAATTCCAGTTTAACGTAGATAGCCATGGCACGTACCGGAGACCAGATTTCGTGGATTTCTCTTGTGCCAATTCGATACGGACCGCCATTTTTTGCTTCATAGTCCCTATTATAAACATTGGCCGTCCGTACTCGCCATATACAATCAGGGTCGTTCTTGTCGATTAAATTGGGGTCAACCTCGAACCAATCTCCGAATGTATTGTGGTCTACCGCCTGATGTGCCCACTTCCAGTCGCTGAAGTGCTCTCCAGGGCAAAGGATGTCACGCAGCTCTTTGATATATCGGAACGGGAGAGGCGTCCTGACGGTCTCACTTAAAACAATTCCTGAACCTTTAAGGCGAGGGATCGGGTTGTGGAACTCTGAGGGGGTCACTTTGTGGCCATTATCATCTTCGACAGCTATTGCGTCATCCAAAACCCAATTTAGAAACTCGTGGATGTGATTGACGATCTTGATAACACCTTTTGGCTGAGTTCCGTGCAAAATGTCTTTTAACGCGGGGAGCTTGGTACTTCTTAGAAAGAAAGATTGAGGGAGTTTCGCTGGGCCTAGTTGAGGCAGGTAATTGCAGAGGAATTTGTCGAGAGCAAGCCTCTTTCCTGCTCTACCTCCAATCTGCTTATCGAACCATGCGGCAGCGAATGCTCTCCAGGGCTCGACCTCTGGGTCGATCGTAAGCACGTAATTGAATTCCAAGTCTCGCGACTTGACTAAAATCGGCGGCTTGCGCTTTGTCATTTTATTTGCCTCTCCTCAGTTTCGGCCTCGGGCCGGAGAGAAGGCCTAAAGGATCAACATTCTCAAAGCCGTAAGCGGTTATATCGAATGGCGGCTGAGTCAGAGGCCCTGATTCCAGTAGAGAAGAGGCCTCATCGAGTTTTCGTGTTACCTCGGCAACATGAGACTCAGTGTAGACCAGTTGGGATTCTAAGGACCTGTGGTGTAACGCTGCTTTAATGATCAGCGGGTCTTTGGTTGCTTTGACTCTCTGGCCATAAGCGTGCCGATGACCATGCTCAGTAGTGCCTTCCATTTTGGCTACTACGAGCCCGATGCGCTCTATGGCGCGAGCGTGAGCATCCCTGTAGGATGCTATGGAATAAGGCTCTCCGGCACGCTTGCCGTCGAATGAAACGAAAGCAAAGGGGTGCTGGCGTTCCACCTGGACCAGTTGGAGCAGGTAGAGGTTCCACAGCTTAAAGAATAACCTGCCCCAGTCCCTTGGGAACCAGTGGACGTGCAGATAAAGCTCCCGTTGGTGGTCCAGATGAGGATTTTTCCAGCCGGCGTGAAGGCCACCACCTTTGGGATATTGCGTACGAGGACGCATGGCATATTTGCCGTGCAGATAGGCATTCCGGTTGCAGACAAAGGGCTTGCCCTTCGCATCGAACCAATCGGCAGGAGCCAGCCCTTCTTCCGGGTGGTATATGCGAACCATAGCAACTGTCGGGTCAAGAGGGTCAGGTTGCACATCATGGACATACAGGTGGAATGCTTCGGAAACTCGGACTCCGCCACCATGCAACAAGATCGTGATCAGGATGTCCCGCAGGTTCAGTCGGTCTTCGATTCGAGGACTGTGCTGTCGCCCTGGGACAATGAAACCCTTGAACAGCAGGTCGCCGATCTTGTTTTCAGGGAAATATTTGACATCGGAATGAATGGCTGTTGGTAGGTGCCTTAACTGAATTTGGCGGGTTTCTCTTGCGTTTCCAGATGCCCTGTCACGATTCCAGGTGTGAGCCAGAAAAGCTCGGTTGTGTCTCTGATAGTAGGCGGCCCAGTTCAGCATCTCTTCATAACGTGATGCAGGCCGCAACGGGTTAAGTGGCGTGGTACCGGATCGCTCAGCCAGCCAGTCGGTGAAATCGCTCAACAGGAGCACGAGTTGCCTTGCGTTTTGCACTTTCTTCGGGAGCCAGTAAAGGCCGCTTGGGTCTAACCCATCTTCGCCTATGGTGCCTCGTTGAAGACGCTGGGCAAATGCGGTAAACAAGGCTTTGGGTTCGTTGAAACAATTCTGATTTGCTCTTAGATAATCGATGAGCAGGCCGACGGCCTGAACAACTTTCTGCATCCAGGAATAGCTGCGGGTATGAGCTTTCTCCAGAAAGTAGTCAACTAAAGGTGTGAGTACCCCATGTTCTGTAACAATAACGGGGAACTCAAGTTCTGTGCCGGTGTTGTCCTGAATCACCTTAGCTCTGGCAGTTACGTGGCTCATAGCAACTCCCTGAGTTGGCTTCTTTGGCCTCTCAAGCAATATACTTATTATCGGAGTGGATTATTACATTAGTATAATTATGATTGCATATATGAACGGTAAGTCAAGGGAGAATTCAACATTCTACAACCGTAAATCTTTTGAAAGGCTCTTTAAGATTATAAGAAGGTAACCCCTTATATCGATTGGGTTTGGTGGGGGGGATGTTAATCTTTATGGGTACGTCCTAAATAATTCGATTGACAGAACTGACCCACAAGGGTTGCAAAGCGAATGCAAAGATTGTTTAAACGTCTTTATAACTTGTATGGGAGATATACTAATAGCCCCTGGATTTACAACATATGTATCTGGTGTAATCGGTGGAGCAGGATTAACACATATTTATGCTGATATGGTAGGTAATTTAGCATGGGAGCATGCTGCTAAAAGAGGATTAACAGTTCCATTAAGATCATCTATTGTTAGGGGCTTTTTTAAAAGAGCTGCTAGTATAATTCCTGGTGTCAATTTAGGATTGTTTATTTTTGCTGAAATGATATGTCTGAGAGAGGAGTGGAAGTGTGAAGGATTATAAAAAAGCTATTATAATAGATAAGCTTCGTATGATATTGATTGCAATATTCATATTTGCAATATTAGTTGTATATGAAATAATATTGGATCATTTTGATACAGGAAGAGAAACAAGCTTATTCATTGGTTCATGCATTATATATATTGTAACGTATGTTGTTGGAACTTATTGTTTAACAAATATTAAAAAAGTAAATAAGCTAAATATATCTTATATACTTGTAGTATATTCCTTTTTGATCATATTTATGGCAATACCAATATTATTATTCCTTTTGTTGCTTAAATATAAACTGATTGAATTGCCTAACAATTTGCCTCCTTATGCATTTGGTTTATGTATTTTACTTCCATTACAATTTACGTTAATTGAATATTGCATAAATGCTAAATTCTTCAGGAAATGAGCTCGTAGCTTGTAGGATGGGTGAAATGTAAGAGGAATTGGGGTCAAATCTTAAATAGTGACAAGCCGGAGTTGTTGATGTAAGGTAATTCATGGCCAGACCGTTACGCATACAGTACCCCGGAGCGGTGTACCATGTCACCTGCCGAGGCAACGAACGCAGGGCCATCTTCCGTGATGATGAAGACCGACGAACCTTTCTCTGTCTTCTGACCTGGTCGATGAATATCTACTCCATCAAACTCCACGCCTATGTTCTCATGGACAACCACTTTCACCTTCTGGTGGAAACGCCACTCGGAAATCTCGGCGAATTCATGCGCCGCTTCAACATAACCTACACCGCCCGCTTCAACCGTCGCCACAAGCGATGCGGCAACCTCTATCAAGGACGGTACAAAAGCATCCTCGTTGAAAAAGAGGCATATCTCTCCGCGCTATCCCGCTACATCCATCTGAATCCGGTAAAGGTAAAGAAACTCGCAAAAAACAGCCCGCAAGCACAGATGGAATATCTCTGTCAATATGCCTGGAGTAGTCTCGCCGGCTACCTGGACCAACGCAAAAGCGAGAAGATGGTCGACTATCATCTTGTCCTGGCAGATTATGGCGGTGAAACAAAAAAAGGAAGAGCCTCCTACCGAAGGCAGATACAGGCCGACCTCGCCACAAGCATAGCTGTCAAAAAGGATGTAATCGGCCAGAGTATCCTTGGCGGGGAAGACTTCATCCGGTGGGTACACGAAACAATACTCGGAGAAAAGGAACGGTGTGAGCAACCCACAGCCATAGAAATCAAGCGGTATGCACGGAAGGACACAATCCTTGAGGTCCTGGAACGAGAGACGGGGAAAGATCTCGAAGGACTGCGGAAAGAAAAAGGAGACCTGAGAAGAATAGCGATGGACCTGCTGTATCGCTATGGCGGTTTGAAAGGGCCTGATGTGGGTTCGATGTTTACCGTCAGCTACAACATGGTAAGCCAGGAGCGGAAAAGACTGCGTGAAAGGCTTTCCCAAGATCAGAGATTAATGGATATGTTGCGGAGGATTGAGAACACATTGTCAACAATGAAGATTTGAACCCATCATCGTGTATTTCCTTTGATATAGTTTTATTTATTGTGAATGTGTCAGTATCGACAGTATCCTCATGTCTTTCATTTCCATCTTTTTGTACGCAGTGACTTACAGCGCCTGCGTGTAGCAACTCTAAAGCTATACCGCTCGAATGAAGTTTGCAAGGCTTTTCGCTCTGGCGCCGGATTGAATTGAACCGGGCCGTAATGGTTTTCTAAGGGTGCAGTATGCTATTGGTTGCCACGATCCTTAAGAATAATTTCTGTGCAGTAGCGGAGACGTTGATTGACAAAAAATCTTTCAATCTCTACCATGGAACAATATGATCCTACACGGAGGAAACTACATGGAAGGAATAGTGAAACTGGCGGGTCTTATTCTTGGTGCAACCGCCATAAACCTTCCCTTGGGGTATCTTCGCTACGCCTATGAGCGGTTTACCTTCGGCTGGTTTTTTTACGTCCATATTTCAATCCCAATCATCATCTTCCTGCGGATAAAAGCAGGTTATTCCTGGCAGATAGTTCCCCTTACCCTTGGCGGTGCCGTTATGGGTCAGTTCATCGGCGGCGCCCTACACAGAAAGAGGGATTCTCATGGCTGACAGAAAACCGGGTCGCCGTTCACCTTCAGCTCTTTCCAAAATCCTGGCAGACTCATTTCGGGGTAAGCCACTGGAAAAGCGTTTAGGAGAGGTGGAAATCTGGCGAATATGGGGGCAGGTGGTGGGCGCTCAGATTGCTGCCAAGGCACAGCCTTCAAGGTTTACTAACGGTGTTCTCACAGTCGTTGTCATCAGCGCGTCCTGGATGCACCAGCTTAATTTTATGAAAAGAGATATTGCGGAAAGATTGAACGAAAAACTGGGGAACAAGCTCGTCCTCGAAATCTTTCTGAAAGCAGGTAAACCTCCTACTCAGGACAAAACTGAGGTGTGGGTGAAACCGGAGAAGAGGGAACTGACCGTAGCCGAAAAGGAAAGAATTGCCGCAACTGTCGCGGCCGTAAGTGATCCTGAGTTGCGAAGCCAGTTTGCCAAACTTCTTGAGCTGAATCTTGCGCGCACGCCCGTCAAAGACTAAAATTACGTTCCTCTCAAAATGCATCATCTGCCTACCGGATCGCTGGCAAGCCACAAACTCCGTCTTTCTCGCCGAAAATCATTTCCATTTCCCGCGTATACTTCCCATTCATATCGTAGACGAAAAGAGGCGGAAGCACCGACAGTTCACACTTTCTTCCCTTCACCAGTTCAACCAGGAACATGCGGGCTTCTGCTGCTGAATTCCCGTGCACCATCCGCAGACGGACCGGGGAGAGCTTCATGCCGCTGGCCTCGGTAAGGAATTCTGCCAGGCGGGAAGGATGATAGATGAAGCAGATACGTCCCGAAAGTGTGACCAGATTTTTTGCTGCAGCAAGAAAGTCGCTCAATGAGGCGGTGGATTCATGTCGGGCAAGATCCCTGCCCGGCTTCGGGCTTATCCTACCGGTGCCCCTTTTCCGGTACGGCGGATTGGCAACGACCAGGTCGAAGGAAGAGGCCGGGAAGAGTTTTCTTGCATCCAGGATGTCCGCATGCCGGATCTCGACCCTTTCGGCCAATCCATTCAACGCCACATTCCGCTCAGCAATTTTTGCCATTTCCGACTGACCCTCCACCCCAACAAGGCGGCTTTCCTCTACCATTCGAGCAAAAACCAACGGGATGATGCCGCACCCGGCACCAAGGTCCACAGCTCCTTCGCCATTTTTGATTGCGGCAAAATCGCACAACAGCAGCGGGTCCAGGGAAAAGCGGTAGCCATTGCGAGGCTGGATAATCTTAAGCTCGTAACTTCTAAGTTCATCAAGTGTTTCTTCGTTCTTCACCCCGACTCCTTTTTCGTACCCCTTAACCCTTACCCCGCATTTCTTACCCCTCTCTTCTTGTCTGCCGTGTCCACACTTCCCGCCCCAGCATCACGGCAAAGAAGGCAAAAGACAGTAGGGTCAGCCATTTTCCGATCTTAAAGGGGAGTGGATCAAAAACGAACGTTACTTCATGTGCTCCGGGAGTCAGGTAGACTCCACGGAGGATGTGGTCAACCGGGTAAATTTCCGCTTTTTCCCCGTCCACCGTTGCATACCACCAAGGGTAATATTTTTCGCCTAGGACGAGCAGCGAGTTCTGCCTGGTTGCCGCACTGATGAGGATTTTATTCGGCTCATACCGCTGAACGACACCGCTCCCCGATTGCATCGCCCTGCCAAACGGTGTCATGGTCAGGGGCGGGGGGGCTTCTACCAGTGCCACGGTGGCAGAATCAAACTTGGGGGAAGAGTTCATGATGGAGAGGCGTTTTTCTGGATTTTCTACGATGGCTACGGCAGTGACAAGCCATGCCTTGGGCAGGACCGATTTGTTTTCCAGCACTACGACACCGCTTTTAGAGGTGAAAACCGTTGAGTATTTTTCTGATAGCTGATCCCGTTGTTTTTCCAGGTCTGCGGCAGGCATCACCAGGTATTTCAGATTCATGATGTCCGGCATACCACTCGTGAGTGAAAAGTTGTCCAGAAACTCCCTATATCTCTTTTCACTGATAGTTACATACGCAGAAATATTGGGGAACCCATAATCGGCATAGTACTTGGCGTTATTAGCATTGAAGGGCTGCATCCGGTACTGTCCCATGCGCGGTTCCAGGAATTCGACGATTTCGTTTTTCGCCGCTTTCTTGTCCATCCCGGGTGGTTCGGTGAGGACGAGAAATCTGTCGTTGACCCGCCAGAGGTCAAGCAGCAGGAATATTGTCAGGAGGGGGAAAAGGTAGCGGGTAGGCAACCATTTCCTGAACCAGGCAAACAGAACTGCCAGATAGACACTGATGATGCAGACTGCGAGCCCGGTTTCGAGGATCATGTTGTCGTAACGCTCCGCCACAAGG
>JAQUHM010000445.1 GCA_028683595.1 Geobacteraceae bacterium
GGAGTAGCTGTTTATGACTTCGTGACCACGTTCCGATGGGAGTAATCTCGCGCTACTTCGAGCGACTGGTCGCCATAGTTCGACCAAGGTGCGCTGTATCCCCGGCTGTATCGGCCGTCACCGAAGGTTTGCAAATAGGCAACGTACGGGTGATGTGGAGCGACATACGACGTCTGTACGTTTATAAGCGCGACATCTATGTAGGCAATCTTCTTTGTCTGGCGATCCTCGCCACCGAAGATCGGTTGTTCGAGATAAACGAGGAATCGCCCGGCTGGAAGGAGGTCGCGGACGCAATCGAGCACTTCCTGCCAGGTTCGCTTTCCCACACAGAATGGGAATTGCGGCTGATTTCCACCAACCCAAGTGACCCGGTGGTAATCTATCCCATATCAAGAATTGGCTAGTCAGGCAATTGTTTTAATTCCAACAATAACAACCTGCGGGCAAGCCGCAGATGTCACGTAATCGGACCGTGAGCTTTGTTTCGTATGTCCTTGAAAAGAAGCTCAAAATTAACGATATGTTTTAATATCAGGTTTCAAAAGAGGGGAAGAGCTACCCCCAAAGCCCCTTGAAAGGCTAGAGGGAAGTAACGAGATACCCCGCTGATTCGCGGCCGCCACCAAGTCGTTGGAACGGACACCGGACATTGGCCGTTATACCTCTTTCATTATTTTTATAAGGGTTAACTATGCGAAAATATACTGTTCTATGGGTGTTTCTCGTCCTTCCTTGTTTGCTCGCCCCTGTCTGTTCGTCTGCAAAAAATGAAAGGGCTGTGAATCAGGTTTCTCAGACGGATTGGACGACACAACTCATTGGCATCTGGCAGGGGAAGATACGGGGTGAAAATATGGAGCTCGCCCTATGGATTCCCCAATATTACACCGTTCCTTGGGTAGATGCCCGTTTGAGTCTCTATATGCAAACCTTAGATGGGCAATGTATTTATGGCGATACCAAGGGACACTTGCCATCGGTGTATTCCTTTGATTTACCGAAAAATAAGGAAGTGTATGAAGATATTATCTTGAAATATTATTTCATGCCCGATGTCTACAATGATGTCAGAAATGAAAACATCTACTGCTCAAAAAACAGACCAATATACCCATTCCTGATCTATTACGACCAGTCTGCAAAGCAGGTGTTTGCGCAACCCAAAGGTTACCAGCCTGGAGATGGCCGCTCTCCCCAGTGGCCCTTGCACCGCGTCAATCCTTCTCAGAAAATGTCGGCTTTTTTGTCTGGGCTTGAAAGAAAGTATGGTCCGAGTTTTTTTGGTGCTCAGAAATACCTGCTGTTTAATAAAGATGCGGAGTATTCCTCGTACAAGGATCGTATTCCTGTTTCCTGCCAGATTCCGCACCGCTTTGCCCTAACGAAAATGTACAAGCAGGGGCTTTCCGATATTGAAGCCTTTCCAGTTGCAGGAAGCGATATGGTTGAAGTCAAATTGAAACGTATGGTCTGGAACGACAATGGAAAAGTCGAGACGTCTAAACAACTCAATGCACAGTATCCCGAAACTCCTGATGTGGATTGGGCGCACTTGTCTATGAGAGTGCCGAAGGCAGTCTCTGAAGTTACCTGCAAGGAGGCTTTGGCAACCCTTTCCTTTCTTCCCCATCTGTATCAACAAAAGGCCGTCACCTCGTCAGAAACACCTAAAATCAAAAATGTAGATAAGTATTTTTTGGTTAACGCAAGTGGTGTCGATCAGGTGAGAAAGTCAGAAAGGGCCAGCCTGGGAAGCACTCGACGCCTCTATGGGGGAACAACAATATTTTCTTTAGGGGATAGGACCAGGCAATTCAGGTGGGAACCGTTTTCCCAAAAAATGGTCATTCAAAACGACATTAAATCCGTCTTTGACAATCAAATTCAGAGTGATCGAGTCAACAACTGGGATGAACGAAAATTTGTGTATGATGCAGCTCTAAGTGATCAATACGCTTCACCTGTTTTTGTCAGCACCGCGGAAATTTATGAGAAAGATATCTGTGTGGAGTGGCAAGGACAGGTCAACCGTGAAAGTTGTATCAAGAGCACCGGCAAAGGCCAGTTAAAGAAACCTCTCTACCTGACAGACTCTCAAAAGACCGCCATTGCAATCTATAAGAAGGTCTCCCCGCAAAAAGAATCATGGAAAGGGCTTCCTGGAGAACTGGGGCAATGCCCTGGTGGTGTGTTTTGTGACGTGCAAGGAGGAGAGTACCTGAATGCAATTTACAGAAACGATTTTTCAAAAATACGAGAATTAGATGAACGTGCATTCAAGGGGTTGCGCTCAACAATTAAAAAATTGACCTTTGGCGACGAGAAATTTTACACATTCCTCTCGGCCATGTCGAATGGAGCGGGCCAATCTCTTTTGCCCCTCGTTGTTGATGAATATATGTATGGCTATCAACAATGGCCTAAAGACCATTGCTTGGATAGTGATGCTGTTGTTGTTAAAAAAAATGAATATGTCCCCGGTTATTCGGTGAAGGAAGTGTATGCTTCTGGAGCTGAAATTGAAATTTCCAGGACCGAGGGCTATACGCTGCATGCGACTTATCTACTCAACAACGAATTTCTAACGACCTGTAATCGGTTTTGCGGCGTGCAAGACTCAAAAAACTTTCGGGCTTTAATAGATTCTACGGTGAACAAAAAAGAGGCTATGATCGGGAAATTGTATGTCGGGATTCGTTCCCTTCGGGATAGGCATGATTGCCGGAGCGAGGAAGTCCAGGTGTTTGAAAATAATCTGATTGCATTAAGTCGTACCTACGGTTCTTTTTTATCCAGCCGTACCTTTCAGCTCAGTTCATGGTGAAATATTTCAGCCTTGCATTGTCAATACCCTGAACGGGGAGCATTGGATACTTGTGGCATCAAATTGCCTTCGTACAGCCCGGGAGCGGGTCTTGATTTATAAGCTTAGCTGCCCATCGCAAGTAAGATTTCAATACAGAAAAGCGAATATTTCAAGTCCTGACTCCTTATTATG
>JAQUHM010000446.1 GCA_028683595.1 Geobacteraceae bacterium
CCAAGATCAAACCCCTTGACCCAGTTAGCCCCCTCCTCCTTGGCGGTCAGCATCAGCACCGGAATGGCCCCCCCATCCTTGCGCAGTTCGCCGGGTACAGCAAGGCCTTCTTTTTCCGGCAACATAATGTCAAGCACGATCAGATCGTAGAGATCGGTAAAAAATTTTTCCAGCGCTGCCGTGCCGTCGCCAGCTATGTCCACGGTATACTGCTGCTGCCGAAGGATCAACGCGATCTGCTCGCACAACTCCGGTTCGTTATCTACAATCAACACTCTCATTTTCTTTTCTCCTAGGATCATCTCTACACATTTTCCTCCCCCTATACCTCAATGCCAATGAAGAAATGGTGAGAATCTATCTGTGCAAGACGCTCGGGTTCATCATTTCTCAAGCCAGCCTGACGTATAAGCGTCCAACAATAAAGAAGACGCTCACCATAAGTAACGAGAGCTCATGGATTTTTAATTGACCGGCAATGACTCTCACCCTGGTGATAACGTGCCCCATCATGACAAATAACAGCAAGAATGGGCACGAGAGCCCAACAAAATCGGGTACAGGTTGTATGAAACCATTCTCTGTTTTGTCAAATTATTCGTATTTAACTTTTACATACAAAATATAACTGAAACGATGTCTTATGCATATATAGATGAAAAACAAGAACTCTATTACGTCCAGTATATTGATAATTACCTCAGCAAGTTTGTGAAAAAATATGTAAAAAATTTAAATCAACATGTATTTGTTCGACAGATCAGCGGCACCTATAAAAAAATGGTACTGTTTCGAATCCTCTGGCTTTCGATCAAAAATTAATTCTCATTGGCTAACTATGGGCTAATTCTCGCTGTGTATAGTGATCATAACAGTTGACGCAAACGTGCCAGTTTAACTTATTAACTAGTTCGTAAATTAGCGAACATTTGACGCCGGTGAAACGTGTGCAATAATAACTAGTTGCAAACTGGCTAGTGTTCGGAAATCAATAAACTGATTAATACATCAAATAAAGAGGATTATTATCATGAAAACATCTAAGCATTACCTGATGGCCTTATCGGGGCTGTTTCTGATGGCCTCCGCAGCCAATGCGTTTGCCTATACGGGACAGAATTTAGCCGGAGAGGCAAAAGTCAGCTTGGAACAGGCACGGGTGATTGCCCTCAAAGCCCATCCTGGAAAAATTACCGATGAGGAATTGGAACAGGAGAAAGGCGGTAGCGGTCTACGCTATTCCTTTGACATCCTGAACCAAAAGGTCACACAGGAAGTTGGCGTGGACGCTAAAACGGGCAATCTACTGGAAAATGCACCAGAAGGTCATAACGCGGATTAATAACTAAAATGGAGAATGCCCCTTACTCCTTGTGAGAAATGGGCATTCTCCATTCTCTTTAAGTCGCACAGGCATCTTTCAGTTGCTCTAAAAATCACATGAACATCTGTCGATAAAATTGGCGAAAATAAGGGGAAGTCGTATGGATAATACTACCGAACGGACCTTGAATAAGATTCCAGAAGTTACTTTAATCTTCTGGATTATTAAAATTGCAGCGACCACACTGGGCGAAACCGGTGGCGATGCAGTATCTATGTCGATGCATCTGGGGTATCTTGTTGGAACGGTGATTTTCACATCAATCTTTCTAGTCGCTGTGGCTGCCCAAATTAAAGCAAAGGGCTTTCACCCATTTCTCTACTGGACAACCATCATCGCAACGACAACAGTTGGAACGACGTTGGCTGATTTTGCAGACCGTTCCCTTGGAATAGGATATGCAGGAGGTACGTCGTTACTGTTTACATTGCTGATGGCGTCCCTATATATCTGGTATCGGTCACTTGGTTCGGTATCAATCAATACCATCAGCTCGCCGAAGGCTGAGATGTTCTATTGGATGACCATCATGTTTTCTCAGACCTTAGGGACCGCGCTCGGCGACTGGACCGCCGATACTGCAGGGCTAGGTTACGGAGGCGGCGCCCTGGTATTCAGTCTCTTGCTGGGACTTGTGGTTGCGGCATATTACTGGACAAACATATCACGTACCCTCGTGTTCTGGGCGGCATTTATTCTCACGCGCCCTCTTGGAGCCGTGGTTGGAGATCTTCTTGATAAACCACTCAGTGCTGGTGGGCTGGCATTAAGCCGCTATTCTGCTTCGGTTGCTCTTTTTGCATTTATGCTGACTTGTATTTTATTGTTCAAACAGAGGGCGGCAGAAAAGGCGCATTGAAGCGAGGCGCATTGGCCAAGGGAGGGGATAAATGCGCGTTTTGTTGGTTGAAGACGACCCCATGATCGGAGAAGCTGTCCAAGGAGCACTCAAAGATGCGTCCTATGCAACTGATTGGGTGAAGAACGGGCAAACAGCGCTCGACACGCTCGCTTATCAAAACTACGACATCATCCTGCTTGACCTCGGTTTACCTGGCAAGGATGGGGTGGAAGTGCTGAAAGTGATCCGTGCAAAAGACAATCCTGTGCCTTTGCTCATCATTACCGCAAGGGATGGGTTGGATGATCGAATTCGTGGGCTGGACGGCGGAGCTGACGACTATGTTCTCAAGCCTTTCGAGATGACAGAGTTACTTGCCCGCATGCGTGCCGTACTGCGGCGCAAGGGTGGCATTGCGACGTCTCTCTTAACCAATGGCATAGTTTCACTTGATCCGGCAACGCGGGAAGCAACGGCCAATACTGGCGAGCCGATGCAACTTTCCAACAGAGAATTCGCTCTGTTGCAAGCCTTACTTGTTCGTCCCGGCGCAATTCTTTCCCGTAGCGATTTGGAAGATCGGATTTATGGATGGGGCCAAGAAGTAGAAAGCAATGCCGTCGATTTCCTGATTCACTCGCTGCGCAAGAAACTAGGAAGCGAGGTTATTAAAAATGTCAGGGGGGCTGGATGGATGGTTTCAAAAAACGGGTAAAAAACTCGCTTCAAATCAGACTTTCCTTCTGGCTTTCGTTGGCTATTCTGGGTGTT
>JAQUHM010000447.1 GCA_028683595.1 Geobacteraceae bacterium
CCGACAAGAACCTGACCAGGAATCAACGACAGGCAAAAATGCAGGAACTGCGGGTCCAATTACATGAGAAAATAAAGCCTCTTCTGACCCCGGAACAAGCAAAGCAGTATGACATACGAAAAGGTCCCGCGGCACAGCAACCTAAAGGTGGCAACTGTCCTCTCGTGAAATAACGCAATCCCACAGCCACTTTAGCCAGAGAGCTTTTACCGCTTCTCTACAAAAAAAGTCCGTTCTGCGGGCTTTTTTTGTACCCAGAATTTACTTGCCCAATCCGTCAAAAGGGTGTATCCATATGAATTTTTCACTACCAGGAAGGAGTACTCTATGGGAATTCTCTCGAACACAGTCAGCATTTGCCAGTTCAAAGTAGTCGGTGAAATCCCCGACATGGATACCTTCGCATGGGTTTCCGAGCGACTGACGAAAAACGGCTTTGTCGCAATCGACCATGGAACTGAAGAACTCTCCGTTGGCTGGGTTTCGCCGGATGACCACCGCAAAACCGACTTCACTGTCCCGTCAGCCTTCTGGCGTGATAATTACCTTTTCTTCACACTGCGTCAGGACAAGCGGAGTATTCCGGCTGCACTGTTGAAGACCTACCAGAAAGTTGCCGAAGAAGAATTCCTCTTCGACAATCCCGGTTTTACCAAGGTTCCAAAACAGCGGAGAGAGGAACTGAAAGAGTCCGTCCGCATTTCGCTGCTCGCAAGAACGCTACCGGTTCCGTCGACCTGTGATGCAGTCTGGGATACCCGGAGCAACACGCTCTCCATCGCATCGGTCAGTGCAAAAACAGTCGAGCAGTTCGACAACCTGTTCAAAAAAACCTTCGAAGATTTTCGTCTTGTTGCCATACACCCTTTCGCCCGGGCCGTAAATGTCATTCCGCCAGAATTGTCCGAGTTATTGCAGAAGGCCAACAGAGCCGGCTCGGTGGCAGTTCTCGATCTGATCCGCAGCAACCAGTGGATCGGAACCGACTTTTTCCTCTGGATAACCTACCGGACCCTGAACGAATCGGGAGAATACCGGATAGTCAGACCAGGTCCGGCTACTGCGGGAGAAGCATTCGCGGCCTATGTAAACGATCGCCTGGTTCTCTGCGGCTCCGGGGACGACGGTGCCCAGAAAATCACTATCTCGGGACCCCAGGACCGGTTTGGTGAAGTCCGCTTGGCCCTAAGCAACGGCAAGATGATCACAGAAGCAACCCTTTACCTGGAAAAGGGCGAACACATCTGGAAGATGACTCTGAAAGGCGAAATGTTCCAGTTTGCCTCTTTCAAAACCCCGAAGGTACAGGAAGAACGGGATTCCGGAGTTGACGAGACCAGCGAGCGGGAAGCGCTATTTTACGAAAAAATGTACGTTATGGAATTGGGACTTCAGATGTTCGACAGTCTCTTTGCAGCTTTTCTCTCGGCACGCCTGGAACAGGGATGGGGAGAAGAGATGCAGAAAATTGAGGCATGGCTCATCGAACAGTGAGTATGCACCCCTTGAACATTAAAGCCCGCCTAGCGGGCTTTTTCTTTTCCCCTTTGATTATGTGTCCATTCCGGGCAGCATAATGCGGGTTGACGAACAGCGTAAAATCAGAGAATATCGTATCATTAACAACCTGGCATCAGACACCTTCCGGAGGGGCCATGTCCACGCAAACGTCACCGATACTTGTCGGCAAGGGTTCAGAAAAACTTTTCCTATCACCACGCATGGCGAACCGCCACGGTCTCATAGCCGGAGCCACCGGCACCGGGAAAACGGTAACCCTGCGAGTTCTTGCCGAGCAGTTCAGTGCCATGGGGGTACCCGTTTTCATGGCGGACGTCAAAGGAGACCTCTCCGGCATGGCAAAACCGGGAGGAGACAATCCGAAGGTGTCGGAAAGAGTACGGGAACTGGATCTTGCGAATTTCTCCTACAGCGGGTTCCCCGTTGTATTTTGGGACATCTTTGGGGACCGGGGCCATCCGATCAGGGCAACGGTCTCCGAAATGGGGCCCCTGCTCCTGTCACGAATACTTTCCCTGAATGAGACCCAGAGCGGTGTCCTGAACCTCGCCTTCAAAATCGCCGATGACGGCGGACTCCTCCTGCTGGACTTAAAAGACCTACGGGCAATGGTACGCCACGTTGGTGATAATGCAGCACAGTTCAAGACTGAATACGGCAACATTTCCCCTGCCAGCATCGGTGCCATTCAGCGCAACCTCCTGGTGCTCGAAGAGCAGGGTGGCGACCATCTCTTTGGCGAACCGGCCCTCGACATCATGGATTTCCTGCAGACGGACGGGGACGGACGAGGATCAGTCAACATCCTCGCTGCCGACCGGCTCATGCAGTCACCGAAAGTCTATGCGACGTTCCTGCTCTGGCTGCTGGCGGAGCTCTTCGAACAGCTTCCCGAGGTTGGCGATCCGGTGAAACCGAGGATTGTATTTTTCTTCGATGAAGCACACCTCCTTTTCGAAGACCTTTCCCAGGCGCTGGAAGAGAGAATTGAGCAGGTCGTGCGACTGATCCGTTCCAAAGGGGTCGGGGTCTTTTTCGTCACCCAGAACCCTCTGGACATCCCCGATGCAGTACTCGGCCAGTTGGGCAACCGGGTACAGCACGCCCTGCGCGCCTTCACTCCTCGAGACCAGAAGGCCGTCCGGGCAGCGGCACAAACTTTCCGTGTCAATCCAAAGATTGATACGGAGGCCGTCATCCTTGAACTGGGAGTGGGCGAAGCTCTGGTTTCGCTGCTGGACGACAAGGGAATCCCTGCCATGGTAGACAGGGCCAAGGTCGCGCCACCCCGCAGCAGCCTCAGCCTCCTGACGGCAGATGAAATTTCCCGGATCATGCAAGACTCACTCCTTTATGGTGCCTATGAGAAGACGGTGGACCGGGAATCTGCCTATGAAAAGTTGAAGAAAAAGACAGAACAGTCTGCAGCGGAATCACAACCCTCAGCTAAGCGCTCAACCAGCACTGACCGT
>JAQUHM010000448.1 GCA_028683595.1 Geobacteraceae bacterium
CCCGGGAAAGGCCGGGAATGAGGATGACACGGGAATCGAGTGACGCCTCCTGCCGCACCAGCTTCACGTACTCCATATTATCGGAAGGGTGTCCTATCATGGCGAGCCGCCAGTCACCGGGCATATCGCGAAGAGTCCTGAGCAGGCCATCATGATTTTTTACCGGCCATAAATTTGCCACATGAATAAAGAGCGGAGTTTCGTCGGGAATTCCGTAATGCGAGCGGAAATCATTGGCATGCTGTTCGAGGGAAGTCGCGTTTGGCAGATAGACCGATGTAATCCCTTCATCGTTGAAGTAGCGCATTTCTGCGCCATTCCGGGAGAGGGCGATGACTGCATCAGCGTTTTTCAGGATTGCGGCAAGCCTTCTACGGAACTCACTGTTTGCCTTCCAGTTTGCATAACCCTCTTCGTTGATCAGTGGCTGAATGATGATTTTGGTTTGCGATGGGATGTTTGCGTTCTCAATAGACCAGATAACCAGGTTTTGCGGGTCTGCCAACAGGATACAGGCATCATAGATACCGGACGTTACCAGGTCGCGCAATTCGTATATCCACTCACTGATTCCGTTTCTGTGGTGCGCGGTGTTGAGCGATATGATGCGAAGCCCCCTTAGGGTGTCGGCTGCTCGTCCAGGAAAGGCCCATGTCGCCACGTCAATCTGGTAACCGAACTCCGCAAGTCGGACGCCTAAATTCTCCGCAATGGTTTCCACCCCTCCGATCGAAGGCCAGAAATGGGTGCAGGCTATGAGAACCTTGGTATCCAATGGTTTGCTGCCTGTTCGCATCCTGCATGCCTTGACGGTCTGATCTGATGGAGATGCGTTCATGCGTGGCCACCAGTAAAATGTTTGAGGTTCTCGATGTGTTTTCGTAATTCATCATTGGGCAAAAATGTATTTGCCTTTTCAACGAAAGAAATGCTGCCCTCGAAATCTTTCCAGTACAGCAACTGTTTCGAAATGAGCAAACAAGCCATTGCTTCAGCCTGATGGGGAACGGGCGAGTGCCACGGCAGATCTGGGAATATGCCTTTTATCTCATTTGTTGAAACAATTTTTCTGACAATCCTGGCTTCGTATGACGTGTCCACGTTCTTTCGCCCAGCTCCGAGGTTTGCGTCATGCATTCGCCAGCAGGCTACAATGCGGGGAACGTGTTTAAACCGAGCGGTGGCCGCAATCCGTGACCAAAGTTCATAATCGTGGGCACGGCGGTAGCCTGGGTCGTAGCCGCCACAATTCACAAGACACTGTTTCCTTACCAGAGTTCCGGGGTTTGGAATGATGTTTTCCAGAAAGAGGGCCTGGAGAAGTTCGACATTTCTCTTATACCAATCTTCGTAACGAATGGCTTGAATCGGGGTCAGTATGGCATCACAGCGAACGATATCTCCGTACATGACATCGATGTCGGGAAAGAGGTGAAGAGTTTTAACATACGTATTTAGGACGCCAGGGGGAAGTACGTCATCGGAATCCAGCCAAAGTATGTATTGTCCGCGCGACTCGCTGACGCAGCGGTTTCTGGTGTCCGGCGCTCCCGTGTGTTCCTTTTCGATGAGCCTGAGACGCTGATCGTTGAATGAGGAAACGATGTCTCTGGTAGCGTCTGTCGAGCCGTCATCAACGACAAGTACTTCGAACCTGTCATACTCCTGGTTAAAGGCACTGGTCAGCGCTTCTTGAATGTATTGTTCGGAGTTGTACGCCGGGATTGCAATGCTGATAAACGGTTCTTGTGTGTTGCAATTATTACTGGCGTAACCTGCTGTGAGAAGCGGTTCTCTATTTGGAAGGATCTTCGTTTCCGCTGAATCATTGCCAATAGATGCATTTCCCCCATAGAAACTGAATACCACATCCTGGTGACATGAGCAGGGAGTAAACTCTGAAAAATCCTCAATTCTGATCCGTAAACCGTCGTTGAAATGGTGAAGGAGTGTTTCAGGGGAAAGGGCGTTGGAACTGTTCACCCTGTTGTTGCTGAAGGTCGTCTGCACTATATTCAGAGGATTGCAAAAGGCGCTGGACTGCTCGGGGAAAAGTAGCAGGGGTTTATGCGCTGATAAATTTCTTGCGTGTGCCGCCAGTTCAGCCTCCAGCGTATTGGGGTTATTATAGTCCAGGGAAAGGAGGAGGGGGCAGATGTCTTCCGTTCGATACAGCGAACTCGAGAGTTCCAGGGGGTAGCCGAAGTATTGTTCTTCCCCGGGCCACGCAACGCAGAGAGTGTTTTTTTCCAATTCTCTGATGTTCGCGGGGTGTTGTTTGCTGTTACCGGGATAATGATACGTTATGTTGCGACCAAGCCGGAAAGAATAGCCGAGAGCTTCGGGTTGTGTATCAAGTGAGCGTATTGCTTGGTGAATCGTAAAAGGACGGACAAACAGACAATCATCAACAACAAAGATTATGTGTCGGTAGCCTTTCAGATTTGCTGTCAGGTCGGTTTTGAAAGAGTGCTCTTGCATGAAACAGACGTCGGTATGGAAAGAACGAAGCCTGTCATAAGAATCTTCATGGGGTGGGGACGATGTCGTGTAAATCACCTTGATATCCAGAGAGCCCATGTCGATGCAGTTGGAAGAGAAGGAGCGGAGGCAGGCGTCCAGCTGCATGGCCCGATCTTTGCTGAAAACGATGCACACGCACTGTTTTGCAGGCACTTTTCTCACGGGATCTGATGCCAAGGCTTCCTTTACGCCGGTTGTCCGCAGCAGGTTGGAGCTGGCGGTCGCCGCCCATATTGCGTGCTTTGCTTTTTCGCAGTCCGACGTATCAACCATGCCATCACGCAACAACCGATCAATACGGGAGAGCAGTTCTTCTCGTGAGAGGTCTGCATTCTTTATGGCATGCGCTGTGATGTTGCGGAGAATATTCCACTCGGTTTTTTCCAGACGCGTAAGGTGGAACCCTAGGTTAGAGAGCGTATGCGCAAACCGGTCGCCATACCAGCCGTCGCGGTGTACGGCCCAG
>JAQUHM010000449.1 GCA_028683595.1 Geobacteraceae bacterium
TTCGGCTAACGGTTCCCACCATCAGGGCCCGTAGAGGACTTGCACCTCCAAGTCACTGCTTGACCACCACAGCCAAACAGATGGCGCTTCCACGCCACGCGCCATGCCTGGCGCACACATAAAAAGGACCGGATTGAGTCCGATCCCTTTAGGAGAGTTGTTGATTTTCCGAAGAAAATTATTATGGCTACATGTCTCGCAAAGATTTGTATTTGACTTGAGCTGTTTTGAATTCTTCCGATAACTTTGGCGGCATATCAGCCTTTAGCTTTTGAAACCCTTGAGATAAGGCATCCTGAAGTTTGGACGTTGACTCGGTAAAGTTTTCTGGGGAACCAACAGGCGCAAGAGTTAAAGTATTGAGGCTTGCGTAAATCCTGTAGAGATCTTTTATCTGTTTGTCGGCCTTAGTGAATTTTTCAGGTGGAGAATTTATTTTTGTCATCAGCTTATCAACTTTGTCCTTCAAGTTTGATAATTTTTCACTATCTTTTGTGCTGACACTTATACCGGATAAACTCTGTGCAGCAAGTTTCCTTTTCAAGTCAGATAAAACCTGATCACACGTGTCGGTTCCTGTCTTAATTCCATAGAGTGCTCGCATGTAATCAACGGAATACTGTGTTTTCTTATTATACTGGTGGAATCCATATGCACCGCCACACACCAATGTTACGAATACAATAATACCGGCCACAACCTTGAAAGAACGCTGTAAACGTACCGTCTCTTTCTTGGGAACAAAGGAACTTCTGCTTTTGCGTACTGGAGCGGAAAATTGAAAGTCTACATTTGATCTTTGTCTTTTTGCAGACCGTCTGCGAACTTTTTTTGCAGAGCGAACAACAAAATAGTCAGGGTAAAGAGTTTTACACCCAGGACAAACGATAGTGTGGCCAAGCTTGCTGGAACAATGGGAGCAATAGATTTCACCGCTTTTGTTGAGAGCTCTGGCACCGAAAGATTCCTTGTAAAACCATAATCGGCTTTTGCACTCGGGGCACTTGGCCTCGGTACCATTTTCACTGATGAGGGTTTGGTCTATCACTACATCTGAAGAGCACTTTGTACATGAACAGTTCATATTTCAATTACCTTATTGTGAATACTTTGCAGATTGACCTGAATCCCGCTCCATGATCTTTCAAGCACGCTTGAACCAACCGTGGAAAGATTATAAGCGTTAGATTAAAACAACATGCCCAGCCCGACACTTCCTCCATCCCCAGAGCGGACTATGTCGTCCAAGGAAATGTCGTCGTCAAGATCTCCTGTTGTAATGCCATTTTTTCCTTTACTGTAAAGGTCATAATCTTTATTCATATCTTGATCCAAAAAATCTTGATACGGCACACTTCCCACTATGGAAAGGTTTGTGTACACATAGTGGTTGCCCCATGGATCAAGAAGATTTGCCCGATTAATCATATCCAGATTGTCAGGAAGAACTCCTTTATCAAGGATATAAGCAGTAATGTCCTTATCCAAAGTCCGGATTTCAGCAATGGTGCGGGAACATTTTGCATTGTCGACAAAATGGATGTAAACGGGTATTGAGAGGAGTGCCAGAACACCCAGAATAGCGAAAACGACGATAAGTTCTACCAAAGTAAAACCCGCGTTACCACGAACTATTAAACCAGCTTTACGGAGAGGGACAACTGTCGAATCATGGGTGAGTCTGTTACAGGGTTTAAAGAGATCGTTCACTTGGTTTTTCATGGCAGCTCATTTTTTCTTGAAATTACCACTGGAAATGATATGCGCATTCCAAAGCAAAACAAGTGCCAACTTAATGCAAACCAATCCCCTCTCTTTAGAATATACCTATTATATGCAGAAACAGCTGAATAAATAATCCGATTTCTTCCGGTTTATAACCATGTCATGCCAGCAGATGCGAGAGAACTGGCATTTATGTGATATTTTTTGTACGCTCTGTGCCGAAAATTGTCATAACCAGAATGGAACAACTATTTTGAACATGAATTGTGACAAATCACTGCCTATGAGGCCCAAGGAGGAGACGTACGTTTCAAACCACGGAAGGAAAGGAAAGTTACGATTCCATCAGAACTTTCTGCCAGACAAAATTAGCCTTCATTCCAGAAGTCTGGCAACAGCTGAGCTGGCTATCGAGATCTTCGTGAAACCCTCCTTTACTCATCATATTCCCATAGTGTGAGACAAGGACGAATAATTCAGACGGTCCATTATGTATGAGAGAGACACAAAGTCATGAATAATCCCCCACTGGGTACCCCAGCAAACTTCCTCACCACTCAGCCAGTTTCTGACAATCATAATGGACACGGTCAATTCCTTTCATTCGATTTTCTCGCATTGCAACCACGAACCGAAAATGATACAAGACTTGAGCATGGACGGAGAATTTTGAAGAAGTAATCGTGCAGATTCTGCGTTGGGACCCGAGAAAGCTTTGGCAGAGGAAACAGTAAGAGAATGGTAATTGAATGTCCCTCCTGTCACCTGACAGGCAACATTAATTCAGTGGACGTCCCGGCCGAAGGACGACATTTTGAATGTCCCAAGTGCAAGAGCAGCTTTTTTGTTACCAAACCGGCCCCGGAAACAGAAAGCCGACACCTCATGAGCATGTGCCCGTCCTGCCAGTATTCTACCTTTACCGATGAGATGTTTGCCGTCTGTCCGGAGTGTGGGACAAAAGGTAGCGACTACCAGAAAATGCTTCTCAAAAAGTCGGGGGGAAAACAGGAAGGGCGCATTTCCATTCAGGACTACCCGGAGGAACCAATCGCCGAAATTGATCCTGAGAAGACGCAGCGCGATTACGAGCGGCTTACCCGTTCACGCCGTAATCCTGAATTTGCCTCAGACCCCCCCCTTGAAAAGGTTGAAGAAAAACCCGTTCTCCCGTTGCCGATCCGGGTCACCGGCTGGGCGGCAGCCGCAGCAGGAGCCATTTTCCTCTGCTACGGCCTTGCGGGACTGCTGCACTACTTT
>JAQUHM010000082.1 GCA_028683595.1 Geobacteraceae bacterium
CCGAGGACATCTATGCCGGTATTGAATGGGCAGAAGGGACTCCTGAGGCAAAGAAGGTAATCGCTTTTCTCCAGCAGGAGATGGGAGTGAAGAAGATCCGTTTTCCTGAAACATCCGGCATCGGCGTGAAGCCGGTGTCCCGGGAAGGTTCGGAGCGCCTGATTGAGGCAGCTATCGAGTTTGCCCTGAAACAGGGGCGTACATCGGTTACCATCGTTCACAAAGGTAATATCATGAAGTTTACCGAGGGTGCTTTCAAGAGTTGGGGATACGCACTGGCTGCAACGAAGTACCGTGACAGGACTGTATCGCAGCGCGAGACGTGGATTCTGGACAATAAAGAAAAGAATCCTTCCCTTTCGCAAGAGGACCTTGCTTGCGCCATTGAGCCCGGTTACATCAACATGACACCCAATCAAAAGGATGGAGTAATCCGCGAGGTTGACTTGACACTCGCACTCTGGCCGACCCATGGTGACGGCAAATGGAAGAAAATGCTTCTGATAAAGGATTCCATTGCCGATATTACCCTCCAGCAAACCATAACCCGGGCATACGAGTTCGATGTTCTTGCAACGACAAATCTTAACGGCGACTATCTTTCTGATGCCATTGCCGCACAAGTAGGAGGTATCGGTATTGCCCCCGGTGGAAATGTCAACTATCGTACCGGACACGCCATTTTTGAGGCAACCCACGGAACCGCACCGAAGTATGCAAATCTGGACAAGGTGAATCCCGGTTCTATCATCCTGTCAGGTGTTATGTTGCTCGAGTATCTGGGATGGAGCGAGGCTGCCGCTTTCATTAATGCCTCCCTTGACCGGACGATTGAGCAGCGGAAGGTTACCTATGACTTTGCCCGTCTCATGCGGGCTGAAAATGTTGAAGGTGTCCAGGAAGTAAAGTGTTCGGAATTTGCGGATGAACTGATCCGAAACCTGTAGCGGCAGTTGCTGGTTCTATAGGATTACTGTGATGAACCAAGTGGAGGGAAAAATGGTACGCAAGAAAATAGCGTTGATCGGTGGTGGACAGATTGGCGGGACCCTTGCTCATCTCCTGGCCCAGCGGCATTTGGGGGATGTCGTGCTCTTTGACATTGTCGAAGACCTGGCTCAAGGGAAAATGCTTGATATCCTGGAAGCATCTCCCATACAGGGGTTTGACGTGTCACTTTCAGGCACTAGTCATGTTGAGGATATCAAGGGGGCTCACCTGGTGGTTGTTACTGCGGGGCTTGCGAGGAAACCGGGAATGAGTCGCGATGATCTTGTTACCGTCAATGCAAAGATAATTACCTCAGTTTCTGAGATGATCCGTGAGCATGCTCCCGATTCGTTTGTCATCCTTCTCACAAATCCTTTGGACGCTATGGTGACCTTGTGCCGAAAGGTAACCGGATTTCCCAGAAACAGAATTATGGGCATGGCGGGAGTTCTCGATTCTGCCCGTTTTGCAGCTTTTATTGCCAGGGAACTGGAAGTCTCTGTCCAGGATGTCAACGCTCTTGTTCTTGGTGGACACGGGGATGACATGGTTCCTCTTGTTCGCTTTGCCAATGTGAGCGGGATCCCGGTAACATTCCTCCTGGAAAAAAAATACGGGTGCGAGAGGGCAAAAGAAGTTCTTGCCGCACTTGTATCCAGGACTCGCCATGCCGGAGGTGAAATCGTCGCGCTTATGAAGACCTCCGCTTTTGTCTCTCCGGCTTCAGCGGCCTTTACCATGGTCGAATCTATCCTTCTTGACCGGAAGCGCATCCTTCCCGTTTGTGCTTTTTTGGAAGGAGAGTACGGTGTCGACGGGTACTATTTGGGAGTGCCGTGTGTGATCGGCGCAGGTGGTGTTGAACAAATCATCGAACTTGACCTGACGCCCGAAGAACGCGCTATGCTTGACGAATCCGTGTCCCGGGTAAAATCCCTGGTAGATGCCTTGAATCTCTGACATAAAACCGCAGGATTGGTTTCCGGTGTGAATCATTTTCCAATTTCTGCTGAATCCATGCTATTTCATAACGAGGCTCCCTCTGTGAGTGGTTGACGTACAGGCGTTGCTCGTGTCCGGCGCGGTTTGTTCGCCACATTAACCCCGAGGAGGCTTAGCTGCTGACAAGCCAAGGAGATGGGGCTCTGACGAGGAGCCACGACTCCGGCAGGGGGCAAAAAACGGAATTAAAAGGATGGAAATAGCAACACGGGACACTAAACATACTGCTGCGTCTTGCCGGACGAAAAAGTCCTTCTGAAGATCTTTCTGGTGCGGCAAAATTCCTGCGGAGGAAGCCATCGATTAACACTATAGGTGATACATTATGGAAAAAAGACAACCGGAAATAAAAATTATTGAAAAGTATTGCAAAGGGTGCCACATCTGCGTTGAATTTTGTCCGACTCGGGTCCTTGAAATGAAGGGCTTCATCGCTGTAGTGAAGAATCCTGACGCGTGCATCGCCTGCATGCAGTGTGAACTTCGCTGCCCGGATTTTGCAATAACCGTCACCAAGTGATGTCCTTAAGGAGTTAACGTGTCAAAAAGGGTTGCTTTTTTACAGGGGAACGAGGCCTGCGCGCAGGGGGCGTTGTATGCCGGCTGCCGGTTTTTTGCTGGATATCCCATTACACCTTCCACCGAAATTGCGGAGGTGATGGCAAAAGAATTGCCAAAAATCGGCGGTGCTTTTATCCAGATGGAAGACGAGATTGCTGCCATGGCTGCTGTGATCGGAGCTTCGCTTACCGGGACGAAATCCCTTACAGCCACTTCGGGGCCCGGCTTTTCACTGAAACAGGAAAATATCGGTTATGCCTGTATAACGGAAGTTCCCTGCGTCATCATCAATGTCATGCGTGGTGGGCCCTCAACCGGTATGCCTACCGGGCCGAGTCAGTCTGATGTCATGCAGGCCAGATGGGGAACTCATGGTGATCATCCAGCCATTTGCCTTGTTCCCGCTTCGGTGCAGGAACTCTTTACGGAAACGGTTCGAGCTTTCAACCTCTCGGAAAAATATCGTACGCCTGTTACTGTCATGCCTGATGAGATTATCGGCCACATGCGTGAACAGATTGTCTTTCCTGACCCGGGAGAGTTGGCGGTGATCAACCGGGCGGCACCCTCTGTAAGCCCGCAAGATTATAAACCGTATGACACCAGTCTCGGCGATATCCCGCCCCTCGCCGCTTTCGGCTCAGGCTACCGTTTTCACGTAACCGGTCTGAACAAGGCTCAGGACGGTTTTCCCACTACTCGTGCCGAGCTTGTCCAGGCAGAGGAAGAACGCCAGATTCGCAAAATCGAGAATGCAATCGATGATATTGTCACCTATGAGGAGTATCTGCTTGATGATGCTGAGGTCGTGATTATCGCATTCGGCTCTATCTCCCGCTCTGCCCGTTATGCTGTCAACGAAGCAAGAAAAGTCGGGATTAAGGCTGGTCTGTTCCGAATCATTACCTACTGGCCCTTTCCGGAACGTCAGATTCGAGCAGTGGCTGACCGGGCCAAGGCCATTATCATTCCGGAGATGAATCTGGGTATGACGGTTCATGAAGTACGAAGGTGTGCGGAGGGGAGGACTTCCGTTTCGGGGATCTTTCGTGTGGATGGTGAGCCCATTACCCCGAACGAGATCTTTGCTCGAATCCAGGAGGTACGTTGAGCCATGGGCTTTGACTATGATAAGTATATTCGACCGGGCAAGCTTCCCCATATCTGGTGTCCCGGCTGCGGTCATGGGATCGTTATGAAGGGACTCATTCGGGCCATTGACGCCCTTTCCCTGGACAAAGACCAGACAGCCATAGTTTCCGGTATCGGATGCGCATCGCGCCTTCCGGGATATCTCGACTTCCGCACTCTTCATACGACACATGGCCGGGCTGTCGGTTTTGCCACCGGTATCAAGATGGCCAAGCCCGAGATGAACGTTATCTGTGTCGGTGGTGACGGCGACGGTGTGGCAATTGGCGGTAACCACTTCATCCATGCCTGCCGAAGAAATATCGATATAACCTATCTGATAATGAACAATAACATCTACGGCATGACCGGCGGGCAGTTTTCTCCAACCACACCCTTTGGAGCTAAAGCCTCCACGACACCTTACGGGAACCCTGACGCGCCTTTTGATATCGCGAAACTGGCCATTGGCGCAGGTGCCACATTCGTGGCCCGTGGAACTGCATATCACGCTGCCCAGATTGAAAAACTTCTTATTGAGGCCATGCAGCACAAGGGTTTTTCCGTGGTGGAAATTCTTGACAGTTGTCCGACAACATACGGCCGCCGGAACAAGTTCAAGTCCGTTATCGAAATGATGAATAATCTCAAGGATAGCGCAGTTCCCGTGACTGCTGCGGCTAAGATGTCTCCTGAACAACTGGAAGGCAAAGTTCTTACCGGCGTTCTATACAAGGAAAGTAAACCGGAATACGTTACTGAGTACGGGAAGCTCGTGGCGCGGGTGCAGGCGTCGCGATAAAATCTTTTTGCAGAGGTCTGCCTCTACAGAGAAAAACAGGAGAACTAGGCATGTCTTGCAGTAGATACGAAATGAGATTTTCCGGGGCAGGGGGGCAGGGACTGATCCTCGCCGGGATTATCATGGGAGAAGCGGCTGCTATCTATGATGGTAAACAGGCTGTTCAGTCGCAGAGTTACGGCCCGGAAGCCCGGGGGGGGGCATCAAAGTCAGAAGTTGTTATTTCTGACCAGCCGATTGACTTCCCTAAAGCAACAAACGTCGATGCGTTGCTTGCCCTGACCCAGGAGGCGTGTGATAAATATTCCAAGGATTTGAAAGAGGGAGGGCTTCTGCTGGTGGACTTCGATCTGGTGAAGAAACTGCCAAAGGGAAACTTTACCGTAGTAAGCATTCCCATAATCAGCATTGCAAAAAACGAAGTTGGCCGGACAATTGTCGCGAATATTGTAGCCTTGGGGGCGATGGTGGCCCTGACCGGAATCGTGTCCCGGGAGAGCGCCATGAAGGCGGTCCTTGCACGTGTTCCCGAAGCTTTTGTCGAGCTTAACCGTAAGGCATTTACCTTGGGTTACAGCAAGGCGCTGGAGGCCAGGGGGTACTGATCACTCGAAAGGATTATCGGGTTGAATCGTGGTACTGGTCATCTGAGCCCATAAATACCTGAGTAGCGTAGAGTGTGCCATCTTTGGCCTCTGCCGTGCCGATACCGGTCATGGTAAAGCCTGCAGTGAGAATGTTTTCCCTGTGCGGCTTACTCTCCATCCAGCCGGAGATGATTGTATCTGCGTTATTCCTGTATCCCTGGCTGCGACCGACGTTTTCACCAACTACGCGCCATCCCTTCAGTCTTGCCTTCTCGATTCGAGACCTGAAATCAATTCCACCACTTTCGTTGTGACCCAGGTAGCCGCTTTTTGCCATATAGCGACTGTGGTCACGGGCGAATTGTTGCAGGGCAGGGACTGTTTTCAGGGGAGGAAGATGGTATTCTTTTCTGATCTGATTGATTGATTTGTGGATGTACGATTCCGTCGCAGAAGACGCTGTGTTTATTCCGCCGCTGTCTTCCTCGCGTGACAGTGAGGTGCGAGGAATGAGCAGTGTTCCCATCAACAGCAGAGAGCAGATGTACCAAAGGGTTTTATTTTTCAGGCAGGGAGGCATTTTTTTATTCTACCCATGTTGCTTCATTTTGTCATTAATTCTCTTGTTTAATGGTACTCTTGGAAGCAAATTATTGGGATGAAGTGAAGGACGGTACTGTGGTCACCTGCGTGAGTGAGTGTCATGACGCCTTGCGTACGAATGCCTGGTTGCAGTCAGTCTGCCGGAAGCCAGAAAGGGAGCGCATGCAGAAATGCACCAGTTTTTCAGTGAATATCTCCAAACATACGGATATCTTTTCCTGTTTCTCGGGACATTTCTCGAGGGAGAAGCGGTTCTGATACTTGCGGGCTTCTTCGCCTTTCAAGGCACTCTTTCGTTGCCTGGTGTCATCACGACTGCTCTTGCAGGCTCGTTTTTTGGCGACCAGTTTTATTTTTTCCTCGGTCGCTGGCGGGGAAAATGGCTTCTCGGGCTATTTGCCTCCATGGCAAAGAAGTTTCGCCGAGCTCTGCGTCTCATAGAGAAATATGGTTCTTTTGTCGCGTTAATCTCCCGTTACACCTATGGATTGCGGATCGTATTGCCTATTATCCTCGGGATGACAAGTCTTTCCCGAAAACGATTCCTGTTGCTGAACTTCCTGAGCGCAACCAGTTGGGCGATCTTGTTTTCTCTTGCAGGTTTTTTCTTTGGGAAAAGTGCGTCATTTTTTATCGAGGATCTTGATCGCTATGAGCCGTATATCGTTCTTGCCCTGCTGTTCATCATCGGCTGCTTCTGGCTGGCCCATTTTTTCCATGTCCGGTGGCTGGGAAGGAATGCGCGCACCAGGCTGCGGAGGATGAGAGACTCGCGGGCGGCCAGAGACGCGAATTCGGAAAATTATGAATCGAAAGAGAATAACAGTGAGTGAAAGTTTAATGTTGGACAGGATATGCATTGTTCTTGTGGAACCGCAAACCCCCGGTAATGTGGGGATGGTCTGTCGGGCCATGAAAAATATGGGGCTTCGACACCTTCGGCTGGTCAAGGGTTGTCGAACGGATCATTCCGAGGCACGTCGTTTCGCTGTTTCGGCCAGGGATCTGCTCGATGGTGCCGTCCGATTCGAGTCTCTTGAAGATGCTCTTGCCGATATCGAAATTTCAGTCGCCACAACCCGTCGGATCGGAAAGTATCGTCAAGAGACTATGGAACCTGCGGAACTGGTTGCAAAGCTGGGTGAAAAGATGGGGTCAGGCCGTGTTGCTCTTGTTTTTGGCCGTGAGGACAATGGCCTTAGTACGGATGAGCTTGCACTCTGTCGCTGGCAGGCCACAATTCCAACCTCCGACGAGTATGGATCCTTGAACCTTGGCCAAGCGGTTCTTCTTTTTTGTTATGAGGTTTCTCGAGGTGTTATGCCCGGTGCCATGATACCCACGAGGGAAATGGCTTCAACAGGTGAAATGGAGGACCTCTACAACCATATGGAGAAAACCCTTCTTGAGATCGGCTTCCTTGATGCTGCCAATCCGAAACACCTGATGCGAACCATCCGCAGGATTCTTGCCCGGGCTGAACTTGATTCTCGGGAGATCTCGGTACTAAGAGGGATGATGTCACAGATGGAATGGGCAACGGATTCGTCGAAACGAAGAGAGTTGCCATGAATATTCTGCATCTTGGTCTCCTTGCCGGGGTATTGACGAGTTGTGCCGTACTGCCACAGATTTATCGTGCAGTCCGTACCCGACAGGTACGTGACATTTCTGTCTGGCAACCGGTCCTGCTGGTTGTTGGTATGGGTTTCTGGCTTCTCTACGGGATACTGATCAACGATCTGCCCTTGATTACTGCGAATATTTTTTCCATTGCCTGCAACCTGCTCCTGATAACGTTGAAGATCTTCTACGCAGAAACCAGGGCGCCTTCTAAAGTGTCCAGCTGACGGGGGGGACTCACAATGTCATAACAATAACTCTGCACATTCGGTTTGAAAAGTGTATATAAGTATTCGAGACTTGGAAATACATAAATCCGATACAATCTGTTCGCATCTATGGAGGATGAAATGAAGAAAATAGTGTTTTTCCTGTTGGGGGTCCTGGTTCTTTCCACGTTGTCAGGCTGCGGCTATAATTCCATCCAGGCCAATGAAGAGGCTGTTTTCGCTGCGTGGGGGAATGTGGAGGCTACCTATCAAAGGCGTGCAGACCTCATTCCGAACCTTGTGGAGGTAGTAAAGGGATATGCGAAGCACGAGTCGGATACTCTGACGGCAGTTACCGAGGCACGGGCGAAGGTCGGTTCGATGCAGATCTCGAAAGAGGCTCTGAATGATCCAGCAACTTTCGCAAAGTTTCAACAGGCGCAGGGCGAATTGTCCGGAGCTTTGTCACGTCTGATGGTGGTTGTGGAGCGTTATCCTGATCTGAAGGCAAACCAGAATTTCCTTGATCTCCAAAACCAGCTGGAAGGAACGGAAAATCGGATTAATGTTGCCAGGGTTCGCTATAATCAGGCTGTGGAAGTATTCAATGTCAGTATCAGGACGTTCCCTAATTCTTTGACTAATTCCATGCTGCTTCATCTGCAGCGCAAGGAGCCATTCAAGGCTGATGAAGGTTCCAAGATCGCACCGAAGGTTAAATTCTGACGTTTCACGACCAGCCGGACCTGGAATAGCTGTGAAAACTCCGTTGCCAGGTGCGGTCAACGGACCGGGAGTGCTATGAAAACAATTTTTGCCCTTATACTGCTCTGTCTCTTCCCCATGGTCGGAGCTGCTCTTGATGTGCCCCCACTCAAAGCACATGTAAATGATTATGCACACATTCTCTCACCAGCTGCTGTCCAAAGGATTGAAGCCGAATTGACTGCTTTCGAATCGAGCGATTCTACGCAGATTGCCGTTCTGACAATCCCGAGCCTTGAAGGCGAAAATATTGAAGAATATTCCATCAAGGTTGCCGATGCCTGGAAAATTGGACAGAAAGGAAAGGATAATGGTGCCATCCTTCTTGTTTCAAAAGGGGATCGTAAGATTCGCATAGAAGTTGGCAGGGGGCTTGAAGGAACGCTGACAGATCTTCTCTCCGGTCGGATTATCCGGAACGAGATGGCTCCCCGATTCAAGCAGGGTGATTTTGATGGCGGGGTCGAGGCGGGGGTGTCTGCGATCATGTCTGTTGTGAAAGGCGAATACATCGCATCTCCCCAAGATGTGCCTCGGGGGAAAAAAGGCTCTCCGCGTCTCATGACATTGCTTATCTTCCTGTTTGTCGCTTGCATTGTGCTGGGGGCGTTATCCAAAGTGCTTGGCGGGATTGCCGGGGCTGTTGGCCTCCCTGTCATAGCCCTGCTACTGTTTTCCGGTGCCGGGATTGTTACCTTGATCATTCTTGCACTGGTAGGTTTTTTCGGCGGCCTTTTCATCAGCTTCCTTTTCGGAGGCGGCGGAGGCGGTGGAGGCGGTTTTGGCGGAGGCCCCTTTTGGGGCGGTGGCGGTTTTGGCGGAGACTCTTTTGGTGGCGGTTTTTCCGGTGGTGGCGGCGGATTTGGCGGCGGTGGGGCTTCGGGTGGCTGGTAGCCTGATATCTGCGCTGCAAGGGGGATCACGACAGACATGAATACGAAAAAATCCGCATCTTTTTTCACTGTAGAAGAAAATGCCCGAATACGTGCAGCGGTAGAAAAAGCAGAAGCTAACACTTCCGGAGAGATTGTTGTTATGGTAGTCGATCGTAGTGACAGCTACCGGGAGGCAGAGATTCTCGGCGCTGTTCTTATGGCTGCTTTTTGTGGTTTTCTTCTCGAGATTGCAATCCAGATCGGTTTTCTGTGGTTTTCAAACTCCGGATGGGGAGCCGGTTCAAAAATGGATGCGGAACTTGTTTTTCACGGCGTTTCACTCTGGACGTATATTCCTTTGGTAATCATTTTGTTTTTCCCGCTCAAATATCTTTTCAGGAGACGTGAGGAGCTAAAACTGCCTTTTGTCGGGAGAAAGAGGATTGACGAAGCTGTACGTGAGCGTGCGGTGCGAGGTTTTTTCGAAAAGCAGCTCTACAGGACGCGTGACGAAACCGGTATTCTGATATTTCTCTCACTTTTGGAACATAAGGTATGGATTCTTGCCGACCGGGGAATCAATAGCAGGTTGCCCCATGATCAATGGAAGGGTCTGGCCCGGGATCTGTCCCTGGGGATGCGTGAAAAAAGGGCTTGTGACGCACTCTGTTCGGTCATCATTTCCTGTGGTGATGAATTGGCTCGATATTTTCCGAGGAAGGATGATGACACGAATGAGCTTCCGGATCATGTCCTCCATCAGTAGCAATATTTTGAGAACCTTTGTGTCGACAGAACAGAACCTTTGTTCAGGGAGATTTTCTTGAGCTTCAGCGTGTTTCTTACTACCTTTGGCATGATATTCCTGGCAGAGTTGGGAGATAAGACTCAGCTGACTGCCATGGCGCTTGCAGCCCGCTATCCCTGGAAAAAGATTTTTATCGGCATCGCCCTCGCTTTTGCTCTGCTGAATCTTGGTGCGGTGTTGCTGGGCAAAGTTCTATTCGTCCTCTTTCCGATATTCTGGACAAAGGTTGCCTCGGCCGGGCTGTTTCTTTTCTTTGGCGTAACAACACTCCGCAACTCCGGTGCCGACCAGGAATCTCACAAGATTGGGGCATCAGGAGCCGTTCGCACGGCTTTCCTCATGATTCTTCTGGCCGAACTGGGCGATAAGACGCAGCTTGTTACTCTCAGTCTCGCTGCCCAGTATGATTCTCCCGTTCTGGTTTTCTGTGCATCGACCCTTGCCCTGTGGCTGGTCTCCCTGATCGGAATTTTCCTTGGGAAGCAGTTGATTCGTTATTTCCCCATACGCTACATTCACCGTGCGGCAGGTGTGCTGTTCCTTTTGTTCGGAGTGGCTCTCCTTTACCAGACCCTTGGTTAATTCTATCCAGTACATCACTGCTAATCCGCAATAAAACAGAATTCCTCGCGATCCTTTTGAAGATACTCGTGTCAGACAAATCTTTACATGCCCCGTCTATAGTCCTTCGTTGCTTTTTTGAGGGTGATTCCCTACAATGGCAGAAAATTAAACTTCCTGCCAAAGATACCCATGTCTGACAAAACTATCGAAAAAGTCTTTCTCTATTTCATTGCCCTTTCGCTGCTTCTGCATGTAATTGTAGGAACGGTGCTCTATCTGCTGCCTGAAGAAAAGCGGGAGGTGAAGCCCAAGCCATATATGGTAGAGCTTACCGATGCTCCCGAAATAAAACAAAAATCTCAACAGAAGATACAACCGAAACGCCTTGATGAAGTTCGGAGGAGGGTTGCCCGGGAGATTGCTCCTAAAGGGGATTCGTACCGCGATCAGCGACCGTCAATTCCTCCATCCATGCCAAGGAGACCGCCAACTGATAACCCGCGAGTAGACACTGTTCCGAATCCTCAACATTCGCCGGATATACTTGCCAAAGGAGCCGCACCGGATGTGAAGAAGTTCCCGTCGTTGGCAAACCTGTTTCCCAGTGCAGAAAGAATGTCGATGCTTGAAGAAAGTTATCGGAAAAAATATGACACGGAAGTTGAGGAAGGAGAGACACATTTTCTTAACTCGGATGACATCCAGTTCGGGTCTTTTCTGCGACGTTTCGAAACGGCTGTGTATGGTGCCTGGAAATATCCTGCTGCTGCTTCACAGTCAGGGATCCAAGGGGTTACCCCGGTCAGGATAACCTTCAACCGAAAGGGGGAGATTGAAAATATACAGCTTCTCCAATCATCAGGAAGCAAGATTTTGGATGATGAGGTTTTTCGTGCTTTACATGCACTCGGTCCAATCGGTAGTTTTCCGAAACACTACGCTAAGGAACACTTTAATCTGATTGCATTTTTCGAATACGGGCTTATCGGTGGATCAGGCTTGGGCAGCATTCGTTAACCGGCAGGGCACCCAAGCCTTGCCCGCAGAAACTCTTCCAAATCCCTTCCCAGGTCTTCCCTTTTTAAAGCCATATCAATCGTAGCTTTCAGGAACCCCAGCTTGTCTCCACAATCATAGCGGTTGCCCTCGAAACGGCAGCCGTAAATCGACTGTTGCTTGGAAAGTTTCAGGATCGCGTCGGTCAACTGGATTTCACCGCCTTTTCCCGGTTCCTGTTTCTCAAGGATCGGAAAAATGTCAGGGGTCAGCACGTATCTGCCGATAATTGCCAGGTCTGAGGGGGCGTCCTCTCTTTTAGGTTTTTCCACCAGATCGGTAACCTCGTAAACCCTGTCGGAAATCGTCTTCGCGCGGACGCATCCGTAGGCGGAGATGTTTTCCATGGGGACCTGTTCCAGCGCCAGGACCGAGCCCCGGTATTTCTGGAAAACATCGAGGAGTTGCCCGAGACAGGGTCTTTCAGCGTCGATGATGTCGTCACCGAGCAGGACAGCAAAAGGTTCGTTACCCACGAATTCCCGCGCACAGAGTATGGCGTGCCCGAGTCCTAATGCCTGTTTCTGCCGCACATAGAAAATGCTGATCATCTCTGCAATGTCACGGACTTCCTTGACGATGTCTTCCTTGCCCTTTTCACGGAGGATTGATTCGAGTTCAAAGGAAATATCGAAATGGTCTTCAATTGCACGCTTGCCGCGCCCGGTGACAAAGAGGATTTGTTCGATACCTGCGGCGACCGCTTCTTCCACGACGTATTGTACGAGGGGCTTGTCGATGAGAGAGAGCATTTCCTTCGGTGATGATTTTGTTGCCGGCAGGAAGCGTGTTCCTAAACCTGCCACAGGAAAAACAGCTTTCTTAACTGTCATGACGGTACCTCCAGGTTGCTCTGTTTGGCTGCTCGTGAGATTTTAGCAGATAATAGGGTGTTCTGCAGGAGCATGGTT
>JAQUHM010000450.1 GCA_028683595.1 Geobacteraceae bacterium
CACCGGTTACCAGGTGTGGGGTATAGCCGACGAACCAGGCATCCCGATAGTCATCGGTAGTGCCGGTCTTTCCGGCAGAGGGATATTCCTTGCCGAATTTTTCGAGAGTCTTGGCAGTACCATAGAGCATGACGTCTTTCAGCATCTGCGTTGTGACATACGCGGTGGCAGGGGAAAGAACCGGGGTAACGGATGGTGGATTTTGCGTCCAGACACGACGATTTCGATCATAGATGCGGATAATGGTTCTTGTTTTAGGCAGCAAGCCCCCGTTGGCAAAAGGAGTGTATGCGGAAACCAGGTCATGCAAGGTGACATCTTCCGCTCCCAGTGCCAGAGAAAGGCCATTGGCAGCATGCAACGGAAGCCCCAATTTCCCGGAGAAATCGGTAAAATACGGGACCCCGATAGCATCAAGCAGTTTTACCGTGATGACATTATTTGAATATGCCAGTGCTTTTCGAAGGGTTAACTCCCCATAGAGTTCCTTTCCATAATTCTGAGGTTCCCAAACTTCACCATTCCCACGATTGTATTGTACCGGAGAATCATCCAAGAGGCTGCTCGGGGTATACCCTTTTTCAAGGGCTGCTGCATATATCAGCGGCTTTATGGCTGAACCCGGCTGACGTTCGGCAAAATATGCCCGGTTAAAGGGCCCCTCCGTGTAATCAACACCGCCGACAGCTGCCAGGACATCCCCGGTAGCTGGATCCATGCACAATAAAGCACCCTGCAACTCGGGAGATATTTTTTCCACTCCTTCACTCAAGGCCTTTTCCGCCAGTTTTTGCATGGGGAGGTCCATGGCACTGATTACGTCAAGACCACCTTGTTCGATGATTTGAGAACCGTACCGTTCGATCAGTTTGCTTCGGATATGCGCCAGATAATACGGTGCCTCTCCTCGTTTCAAAGTCATTATCGGTTGGGCCATCAAGTGTTTCTTCTGTCGCGCAGTGAGCAGTTTTAACTCTGCCATGCGCCCGATGACAAGGTTTCTGCGGGCTCCAACGATGGAAACGTCTCCAAAGGGGTTGTAGCGTGACGGGGCCTTCGGGACTCCGGCCAACAGGGCACATTCAGCTTCGTTCAATTGCATCGGGGTTTTATCGAAATAAAGGCGGGCAGCCTGAGCGATTCCCCAAGCCCCATTGCCAAAATATATTTCGTTGAAATACATCTCAAGGATCTGCTTCTTGGTGTATTTACGCTCGAATTCCATGGCCAGGCGTGCTTCGGTAAACTTCCTGTCAAGAGTTTTTTCCCCTGACAAATATTTGTTCTTGATCAGTTGCTGGGTAATGGTCGAGCCACCTTCGACCATTTTGCCTTTGACCACATCCTTCATCAAAGCTCGCGCAATTCCTCGAACATCAATGCCGCCATGTTGGTAGAACCTGACATCTTCAATGGCCACTATCGCTTTCTGCAAGAACAGGGGAATCTGGTCAATGGAGACCCAATACCTGGCCTCTGCCGGTATCCGTCCAAAGAAACGGCCCTTGTGATCAAAGACTTTTATGGAACTATAATTGGGCGGCAAGGTAGGATAGGTGGCAAACTTTTCCCGGGCAAAGGCCGAGGATGCAAGAAGCACCAAAAGAAGAAGTCCTGCAATACACGGAAACAATAGCTTTTTACTTGGTAACTGCTCAGAATAATTCACAGTATGAATGTACTCCTTAAGAAAAATGAGTTTAAGCCCGGGTCTTGCCAGAGTTGCATCATATTCGTCACACTCGGGATTTTGAGACCAGTTTCCATCCGGAAACTCAGGTTGAGAAACATACTAACATACCTGATTAAGTATCCGCCACTGCCATGTCACTTCCACACTTCTAAAAACAATGTTCAGAATCGGCCCCCGTCACTAAGGTATTTTATCAACTGGCATGAAAATAGTACTTCAGATTTATACACTTCGGCCGATAAATATTCATTAGAACGTGGAGGAAATTTTACAGAGTACGTAGTACGGCAGAACATAGCTCACCTGCAAGACTTCGCAACATGATAACCCACTGATTGTATAGCGATATCTGCCCAATACTTCGGCTAATTCCGGCGATATTTGTTCGGCACTATACTCTTACACAGTACCAGGGAATCACATGTGGCAGTAATTCACAGGTACAAAGGAGATAACCATGGGTTTTTTAGGATTTGGAAAGAAAAAAAAAGCTGGCACAGGGGCAATTGCACTCCAGTGTACCTTGAAAGGCCTTGCAAGCGAACTGGAGAAGGTTCGCTTTACCCCTACGTTTGTCAGCACCTACGTTTCGCCGCATGTTGACATCGACCAGGTTGCCAAGACCCTTGTTGGTCGCTTTCCAGGCATTCCCATGATGATATGTTCAACCGCCGGCGAATTGCATGCAGATGCAGGACGATTGTATTGCGCTACCGGCAACAACTGGGACCGGGTGGTCGTGCAATGTTTCGATGCTTCGGTAGTGGCGGAGGCAGAGATTGTCAGTGTTCCTCTTGGCTGTGAAGACTTGCGCCGAGGGAACATTGAAAGCAACCTGCAAAATCGTATAGACCGCATCGGCAAGGCTATTAGCGATTTGAAAGTGAACATGAAAATAGACTTCCGAGACACCTTGGCATACGTCTTGTTTGACGGGCTGTCGGCATCCGAATCATTCTTCATGGAAGCTCTGTATGATTCGGGTCGTTTTCCTTGCCTGTTTGTGGGCGGTTCGGCCGGAGGGAAATTTGACTTCAAAAACACCTGGCTGCATGATGGTAAGAAAAAGCTTGAAAACCATGCCTTGATCGCCTTTATCAAAACGCCTGCCGACGTCCGTTTCGGAGTATTGAAGAGCCAGAATTTCGAAACAACAGGAATCAGTTTTCAGATACTTTCCGCCTCGGTGGAGCAGCGCTTTGTAACCCAGGTGGTTGACAGTCAGGGGAGAATCTGCACTCTTGTGGATGCCCTCTGTGAAGCGCTGAAATGCTCCC
>JAQUHM010000083.1 GCA_028683595.1 Geobacteraceae bacterium
GTATCATCCTCCCATTAGAGCACATACTGTGCTGGTAAACCTACTTTACGCACATGGGGCAACTATTTTATGACCTGTATTTATCGTCGCAACGATGCCGAGCTTGCCGCCGAGCAGTTTAAGACGGGCTCGTTATCATCAATTTTCTGACCGGCCGTTATTTTTCGATGAACAGCACCGCCGAAGTCATCTGGACGCTTCTGGAACATGGTTGTTCGTCCGCTGAGCTTGCCGCACGTCTTGGTGAACACTGTGCCGTGCCAGCGGCTGATGCTGTACGGCTCGCTGCCGAAGTGGGCGAGTTTCTCGCCAAGCTTGTGCAGGAACGCCTTGTCTGTAGCGATACAGCTACGACCGTCTCTCCGGTCGCGTCATTGCCGGCCGCACAGCTTCCCTACGAGATTCCCCAAGTCGAGGTGTTCGAGGACCTGGCTGACTTGATCCTGCTTGACCCAATCCATGATGTTAACGAACAGCTTGGCTGGCCGGCTGTGCGGACTGAGGCTGATGGTGAGTGAGCCGGGCGGGGCAGCTGCCTGCACTGCCCATCAGTTTATTCGGGACGCCGTGGCCAAGCTCAAGGCAGCATCGGCCGACGTCAGCCCTTGCAAGCGTTATTACGGTCCGATCGCCTTTGAGTTGTACTTCTCCGGCAAGACCATTTCCGAAGCAGCCATCGACCGGCTTTTCAGGTTTTGCTCCGTTTCGGCACCAGAGGCCACCATCGGCAGCATGCGTCTGCATGTCTCGGTGGGCGCCGACGGCATCTTGGGTGAGACACCTGCTGCCTGGCCGTTTCCCATCCAGGATGCCCAGTCTTTCCACCGAACCGTCTGGGCACCTGCTGCCGGGCTTGCGTTGACCTCCGATGAACAGAACGGCGTCTGGACGCTGATGGATTTCTCCTCCGGCACCAGTGTATTCTGGCTCAACGACATGGGCACGGTACCGGAATGGGAGCATGCCGCTCCGCTGCGCCATCAGTTTCATTGGGCTGCCCACAACCACCAGGCAGTGGTTGCCCATGCCGCAGCGTTTTCCCGGATTGGCCAGGCCATCCTAGTGGTTGGGCCTGGCGGCTCCGGAAAGTCGACACTGTCTGCAGCGGCCGACGGCGCCGGTTTGAAGATTATTGCCGAAGATCTCTGCTGGGTTGATCTTGCCGGACCGGTACCCGCTGCACGACAAATCTACGACAGTGTCAAGGTTACCGAGGATTCCCTGCACCGCTTTCCTGCCGTTTCCCGTTTTGTGAACTGCCACGAGTCCGAATCCCTTGGCAAGACAATCGTCCGGTTGCCTGCTGCAGGATGCCACTCGGCTGAACCGATCCGGGCACTGTTCTGTCTTTCCGGCGAGTTCGGCGAAACGACCCTGATTGTTCCGTGCCGCAAAACAACCGCCTTCAGCCTGCTGGCGCCTTCAACGGTGTTTCTCATGCGTACTGCTCCTGCCGAAACTGCCGCACGCCTCAAGAACCTGGTTGACCGGGTGCCGGTGTTCCATGTCATTCCGGGCGCCGATCCGGTTGCTACCGTAGCGGAACTTATTTCCTTCAGTGAGGGTCTGTCATGAGCCGGCCAACCGTCAGCATTATTCTCCCCATTCGCGGCAACGGTACTTATCTGGAAACGTCCCTGCGCTCATTGATCGAGCAGGAGCGGCCGGCCGACCAGTTGGTCATTATCGATGATGGCATGGAGCAGTCGGCAAAGGACTGTGTGGAGCGGCTGCGCTGCCTCCTCCCGCCGCTGGTCGAGGTAGCCGGTAGCAGGCAGGGACCGGCTGCGGCACGAAATCGCGGCCTTGCCCTGACTAACGGCGATATCATTGCTTTCATCGACGATGACGATATCTGGCCCCAAGACAAACTTGCCTGTCAACTTGCCTACCTGGCGGCCCATGACAGTTGTATGGCGGTCGGCGGCAGGATCTTCTGGTTTTCCCGGTGGGATCGATCGGCCCGTTCTCCCGAAGTAATTCCTGGTCTGGACAATGTCGTGCATGTCAATCTCGGCGCCTATCTGTTCCGGCGCGAACTGTTCGACCAGATCGGTGCATTTGAGGAAAGTCAGCTTTTTGCCGAGGATGTCGATCTGATCCTGCGCCTGGCGGACAATGATATCCCGTTTGCGCTGCTCGATAAGGTGACCCTGTTTTATCGCCGCCATGACGAGTCGATGACTGCGGCACGATCCGACCGCGAGCAGGCTGATTTCCGCCGCGCCCTGTTCCGCTCCCTGCGCCGCCGTCCGGCGGGGGAGGGCAATGGCCTGCGCTCGCTGCAGGCCCGTCTGGTGCCGGTTCCCGATTATCCGGGGGTTCCGTTATGACCGTTGCAGTCCTCATTCCAGCCCGCGATGCGGCAGCCACTTTACTTGAAACCCTCGACAGCGTCGCTGCGCAGTCAGTAGCACCCACTGAAGTTATTTTGGTTGATGACGCCTCGACCGATACCACGTCAGCGCTCGCCATGGCACACCCACTGCCGATTCGCATTATCCCAGGGGCAGGTTCCGGGCCGGCAGCGGCCACCAACCTGGCTGCTGAATTGGCAAGCGCTGAATGGCTTGCCCCTCTTGACAGCGATGATCTCTGGCCTGTCGACCGGCTTGAGGTCGCGTTGGCAACTTCGTCCGCACACGGAGTTGCTGCCGTTATCGGCCTGGTTGAAACATTTGTCGACCCTCGAGTCTCTCCTGAAGCGCTGGCGCGACTGCGCTACCAAGACGGCCGCCAGCCAGGTTATCTGCCGGGTGCTCTCCTGATCAAACGTGCAGTGTTTGCTGAACTTGGTGGTTTTGATGCCAGCTATCTGACCGGTTTTTTTATTGACTTCTGGGATCGCTTCCGGGCAGCCGGACACAGCTGGGCGCTCTGTAACGAGCTGGTGCTGCGACGGCGTATACGGCCGAATTCCCTTTCCCAGCGTGAAGCCGGGGTGGCCAGTCGCCTTTCCCAGGACTTCACCCGTATCGCCCGCGCGGCGATCCAGCGGCGCCGGGGTACCAACCAATGAGTGCACCGGTTCGACCGGGTTTTGCTCCGCCGCCCGAGCTGGAACTTCTTTTACAGGCGATTCTGGCGCCTCCTGCAACCGCACGGGAGTCTTTTGCCGCGTGGTGTGCCGCTATGGAATTTAACGTTCTGCCCTATGCCCACTTCCGACTGCTCGGCGAACTGGCCGGAGTCATTGATCAACTTGCTCCCGATTACCAGCACCGCACGCGTGTCCTCGGTATCCAGAAATATATCTGGTCCAATAACATCCATATCCTGCGCACCGCGCTGCCTGCTCTGGACACACTGAATGCCGCGGCGCTTCCATTTGCCGTGCTGAAAGGCGGCGGCGTTATTGCCGCCAATCCCGTTGCGCTGCAGCGTCGTTTTATTCGGGATCTTGATCTCCTTGTGGCAACGGCTGATGTGCCGCGAGCAGCAGCACTGCTTATGGAGGCTGGCTGGCGACCTGTTTCCGGCCGAATCCCGGGCAGAATTCGCGCGCAATCCTTTGATCACAGTGCACCGGCCAATGCCCACGCACCGGACCGGGTCGAAATCGACCTGCACCATCGGGCGCTTCATTTTGGCCGGACCGGTGATTTTGATGCCGCCATGCTGGACCGGTCCTGTCCGGGGATGCTGCTCGGCCGTGCGGTTCGTCGACTGACAGCAGTAGATCATGCCTTGCAAACGCTCGTCCACGCCTTTCCCCATGATCCGCAACCGACCTACGGCTGGGTTGTTGATGCCGTTCGCGTCCTGCAAAACCCTAATTTCGACTGGGATGATTTCTTCCGTGAAGTCGAGCATCGAAGAATCTGTTGCCACATGTACAGCGTCCTGACCTATCTGGCAACCGCTTTTTCGCTACCCATGCCGGCACTGGACCGACTGACAGCGTCAAAGCTGTTCCCCTGGGAACCTGCATTGCATCGGGCCGAAATTCGCGCCATCGGCCAGAATTCTCAGCAACGAGGCCTTGCCGGCAGAGTGGCCATGGTTGCCGCAGAACTGCTCCGCTCACGGCGGCTAAACAACCGGGTCGACTTTCAAACAGATTATGGTATCACCATGTGCCGTAGTCGCCGCTCGACAAAACCGGTGCCAGTCGATTCAGGGTACAGTGCAACACTCAGTCGGGCAGAAGGCGGTGTTTTGGTTGCGGTAAGTATGGCAGGTTCGCTGCAGGGTCGCCTTGACTTTGATCTTTGGGCTGATAGTCGGTGGTGTTCCCGCCTGCGTATCCGCTCCCTGGTTTTCCGAACGCGGTCCAGCTGCTGGCAGGCATTCTGTCGGTTGCCGTCCGACTGTGCCGAGGTGCTTCTGGTGCACGCCCAGTCGGCGGAGATTGCAGCACGGTTGCACATAATTTCTCCGGGGGAACAAATGGGGTCGGGAATGCAACAGGAATGAAAGAGTCAGGGCTACACAATTCATTTTATGAAGAATGTAGCCATGCCCCCATGTGGTATGACAAAAGCAAGGATAAACCATGATTATCCACTGCACCCAAAAACTTGCCGCCAAGCTGCCGAATGTTTCCATGGCACCAATCGCCGAAACCAGTCCGCTTGGCAGCTGGCATGCTCATCTCCTTCACTATGACCGGAGACAGTGCGTACTGTTCTGCCACGACGAAAGCCGGTATTGCCTTTTTCTGCCGGGTTTGCTGAAGGCCGATTTCGCTGAACTTGGCCGGTTGCATCGGGAGCTGTTTCTCGCAACGCTGGTGGCGCTGAATGTGCCGGAAATGCTTATCAATCGCGTGGCTTTGGCGCTGGGACCGGTGCAGTTTGACCGTAAGACTGATCGCTCGGTGCTGGGCTCTTTGCGGACAGCCGATATCGATCTGAGCTGGCTGATTCATGAAACCCATGTGCTGGATTGCGACCCGCTTGCAGTTGCGCTGAAGCTCAACGAGCGGCCGACGTCGGTAATGGGGAAATGGATTGATCCAGAAAAGGTAATGCTGGCGAGGATCAAGCAGATGAATGGTGTCGAATAATGACTGACCGATACGATACAACACACCTCCTTGAGGACCAGTTTGAGCCTGGCTCAAACGGTATGGTACTGCGCAACGGAAATCCGGGACAGATTTATTTATGGTTAATGAGGGGAAAATAGATCTGTCCCGGATTTCTCCGTGCGGCAATCCCGCGAACTTTCCCTGATGGAGTCGGGGAAGATGGTAAATCGTGAAATTGCTCCACTGTCCAGAGCTGCCCGGCTGCATAGAGCAGAGCGCCGGCGATGCATGGTTGAATTCGCTGATCGAGGAGACCAGAAGTGATCTCCTTAAATGTCAAAAAGTCTAACCTGGCCCCATATCTAGGATTGCGAAGGCGGCCGAAGAATCGTCAGAAATATAATTGTCTTAATGGTAACAATAGGTTAATTGAAGAGGTTGACAGTCGAAAAGTTTGTCGATTACTCCAGCCCCCGGCTTGTTTCGCTCTCCAACTAGTTGATGCTAAAGACTATTTAAAATTCAACGGTTGAAGATCAGTTACGGTTTGTTGTGGTGTGACATGAGGTCTAGATATGTGCATAGTTTAATTGAAGTGCAACATATAATTAAGATAATGAAATATTAATTTATTTGACTTTAATTAACATGTGAGGTATTTGAACAAAAAACATTTTGCCAAACTCGTTGAAAAGCGAGGACGGAAAGTCACGGGTCCTTTTTCTTTTCTTGCGGATAGCCGGATTGCCGATGGTGACAGCTTTATTGTCACATGGGTTGTCCGGTTTTTTTGTGCGCTAAATATGTCCTTCCATGCAGAAGTTAGACGCTATCATCGTAAGTGAGATGGATTGCTTGGAAATATATATCAAAATAGAGTGTAGTGGATTTGTTGTGGAACAAAGCCATGTTAACCCAGATTGCGACGCTATACTATTTATAAATACATTATGTTACATGTTGTTATCAAGTGCGAAAGTTGAGTTATTATATAGGAGGAAATTATGCCTACGCAGAAAATAGCAGGAGCCACACTAACTGATATTGAGAATGCTTTAATAAACCAGTTTGGAAATATGCATATTAAAGAATTGTGTAGACTAGAGGACGTAATCAAATGGCGAGTTAACTTATCTGGTCATTGGTGGCTGTATTCTGGACAATGTGTTGCATCAAAATCTGATGATGGCGCAATAATCACAATGAGCACAAATATACCTGCATCATGGTGGGTTATACAGGGCATAGGATATTTAGCATGTATCTTTCCTGGAATCTTTTTGACTATAAACTTTGTGATAATTTATATAATCCTATCATTTAAAATTAAGAATCGTTTCCCAAGTGTGGTAACAGCGGTTCAAAATATTATGATAAATCGAGCAAATGATAATTCTTCTCTAAATAAAAACCCCTAAATAGTCGTCCCTGAAAAAGTTCTGAATTGGGTATTTTGGCACAACGCCTCGAAAAGGTGCATTCCAGTCTTTAAGCGTCCTAAATCTCTCTGACCTGGACCTTTGCTAAGACCCTAATTATCTCGTTCATATCTATCGGGTCGGTGTTCTTGGTGAATTCGTAACGGCCGTGGAGATTGATCGCTAAAAAACATAGTAAGACTGTTTTTCGAAAAGAGCAAACTTGGGGCGACCCGGGGACGCAGAGATGCGGGTCCGCAGCGAAGCGGACAGCCGGTCCACCGAAGAAAATACCTTAAAACCCGGTCTTCGGCAACAGGACGGGGTTTTATCTATTCATGAAAGAACCGTATTTTTGTCTTGGTGCGGAAAAGTGATGAGTAACGGGCGTGAAAGGTTTGGGAAGTATCGTTCATCAGCCTTAATGTAGAGGAGACGTTTTCCGGTCATTTGTGTCTCCTTCTGAAAATGAAAAATTTTATCCGAATACCACACTTGCCGTGTACTATCAGCTGTTTATTGCCATCAGAGGCAATGTGACAAAGTAGAACTAAGGGTCACTCCGATTAATATTCTTCATTTCAAACGAAAGCATACTACTCAACTTTCGCAGTTCGTTTGGCCAGTATTTGCCTCTTGAAACCACTGACATCAATAAGCAATGCTGACCTGAGCCAAACCTCAACTGTCTGATTTATTGTTTCAAGAATCTGATCTTTTACATAGTTGCCAATATTTTCAATGTCCTGAAATGCTTTGGTTATAAGAAACCGGGATACGTTCCACAGTTTCTGTGCATGGCTGAGATCTGCAAGGCCGTGGGTGAGTTCTTCTCTCTTTACTCCCTTCAGGGCCGCCAGGCTGGACAGTACTGCATGACGCATGGCGGCGATATCAAGGCATGCTTTTACAGCTTCGAAGGAATGGACCTATTCATCTATAAATCCCAGGTACTGCATTGATTCTTTGTGAAATACCTCGATGCCAAAGCGGTAGGCATAATGTTCAACCATTGCGGAGATCGCCATTGAGGTATCAGTGGTAATATAGACAGCACATTCTTTTGACCCTGTCGCGGGATCGATGAGATGCATGAAAAAGAGCCTTACCAGACCAATATCGGGATGGAACACGCCCAGATATGTTCCCTTGGATCTTAATAATATTACTACGTTGCTGGTTCTTGCCTTGGCAAAACCGGACCAAAGTTTTTTGACATCGTACTCTTTGCAGTTATACCAGAACTTTGTATTGCCGCGCTTCATGCGCACAATGGGGATAAGGCAGAGTTCTCTGATATCGGACAAGAATCCCACGGAATCAAACCAAGCGTCCTCAAGGAAGTAATTGGCCTGCTGACTCCTTAAACCTCTTGCCGAAAAGGGAACGTCCATCGAGACGAACGCTCAACCTGTCCAAAAGATCGGCAATGAGGGGCTTTTTAGAAAAACGAAGCGCCGCGTCCAACACGAGGCAACCGGAGTTGTTCACTTAGACCAACTGGGTGGTTTCAAAACCGCAGTGCTTCTACCTGTAGTGTGATCATTGTGCCAGCATACACCCTCGATCTCCTTGCCTCGTTTAGCACGAACAGTGATATCGGCAACCAAATAGCCAACACCGAGATCCTTCTGCCGCCAGAGCGGGACCAGTAGCTTAACCAGCGACCAATGGATGTTACGCCAAGCGATAGGGTGCTGCAAAATCCGGTAGAAGGCATCTTTGCCGGTATTAAAAACTGAAAGATAGTGGCCACGACTAAACATGAAAATCGAGTCCACATGTAGCAGTGGTCTTATGATCATGAGCATTATCAAGACCGGGATATCTCGCCCGGAGCGTTTGGCGCAGCCCAACTGGGCAACCCCTTATTTTTAGGGGTTATAATTGTTGTTTTATGGATTACTAGTACTCTTAAAGGATTGATGTGATGAGTATTGTTAAGCATCATAGCATCTCTAGGCATGACAAAGAGAGGTCACTTCACGCTTTCGCATTGTATTCAATTTTAATGCTTACCTTTGTAAGTATTTTTCACTTTTTACCACTTGGTGAATATAATTATCCTCCTTGTCCTTGGTACTATTTCACTCATACTTATTGTCCAGGATGTGGGACCCTAAGGGGCATTAATGCAGTAATTCACGGAGATTATTACGGGTTGTTCAAAAACAATATACTTGCAATGCTGGCGATGCCTTACTTGTTGTACTGTTATATTGAGATGCTAATAAAAGGGGTTTTTGGGGTACAGCTACCTTATATCCGTTTACCAAAGATATACATATTAAGTTTTGCGTTAGTAATAATATGCTATGGAGTTGCGAGAAATTATATTCATGTGCTGGCCCCTACGTACTAGGGGTAAACTCAACATTTAAACGATAAAGCGCAAAGTATTGATTTATTGACTGCGTAATAAGCTGTTATTATTGCGCTATTGATGTTTGCTTGAAAGTATATCTCCCCTTGCGAGAATACCAACACTTCGTGCTCTTTGAGCCCATCTATGGGAATGCATCTCAGCGAACGCATTCAAGCAGCTAGTGGCAGTCTAACTTCCATATCCAACTCAAACCGACCATGTGGGTTGATATTCTGAGTGATAAGCGGACTCAATGCTGCCAAATCCCTAGGTGTTATTCGCTCCGGCCAACCCGGTTCCTCCAGTACCTGCTGGATCAACTCGTACCCTGCAAACACGATGAATAGCGCGGTGATAAGCTCTTTCAATTTGTCTTGATGATTTGCAGTAGTTTCTTCATTTGTTCTCCACAGTTATAGCTCGTTATTGACTAGTTCTCGAGCGTGAACCGGCGATCTACCCAGACATTACAAAGCCTTATAAGAAATAGAAAAAAGCTATTCAACTGCAGCTTGGACTTGGCATTCCTTCTCGATACTAAACCTACCTGCGAACCTCTTTTCCCACCCTTTTTATCTTATAGAGGTGGCCCCGGTCGCTTGAGTCCAGACTTTTCAAGGTATCTGTCCACGATATGATTGATTCCAATGAATATCTGAAGCGCCATTTTATCCCGCCAGATCAAACCCTCTGGCATATAGAAAGATTTGAGGATTTCTTGATCGAGCGACGCAAACTGCTAAGGGCTAGGTTGCAATACGTATTTTCAACGGATACTGATTTTGCGCAATAGAAAGTGTCAATATTTATATTGGAGGCAAGGGGAATGAACGGGTCACCCATTCCGTGAAGGGAATGGTCGAGTCGGACGTTTGCTCGCTACGTTAATGGTATTGCAGGCTGGTCTGCCGCTACTTGATTTTGGTGAGTTGGACGGGGCTCGTTGAGAAGAGTATTTTGCCGCAGTACGGGCCGGCATGGATACAAACTACCAGCCGATGCAGCGATTATTTTATGATATTATCGAGAAGACTTTGAGGACTTTACAGGAGCTTTGAGGCTTTTCGACTGAGAAACGAAACACCCGCTCGCTGTGTCGCGAATTACGTGGATTCCTTCAATGGCGGAAGATGTCTCTATGTTACGAACCAAGGCTTCTGCCCTTTTGGGAGCGTCTTTCAGGTAAGGATTGGATTCGATAAGTTTTTTTAATGGAACTGGCTATACCGCATTTCGATGCAGAAAGGGAGCGACAATTTGCGAATATGGGGATAACCTTTTGAAAGATGGGAAACGGGGTCAGACTTGTACTATTTGTTATCTTTAGGACCTAGAGAATGGTAAATGGTCAGTGGATCCAGTGTTGATGAGTTAACCTCTTGACCGTGACCACTGTAGAATAGGCTGAAGTAACGGTCAGACCTGCCAGGTTTTCAAAACCTGGCAGGTCTCTGTGAAGAAAAAGGGGATAGATTCAGCAAAATACCGGGGACGTTTTTGCTTTAGTGCTTTCATTGAGACTTGGACAGCTACTGCAATAAAACAAGAACGTCCCCGAAGTCACTGGTGCGGCGCATCGGGCTAAGGCTGACTCATGCTGGTGGCCAGTCCGCGTGCCATGACTTTGCTGATGGTTGCCAGGGCGCGGCCATGGGCGGCCACCAGTGCCTCATATCCTGTGCCGTCGGCAAGTTCCTGTGCAATGGAATGCCCCTTTTCCACCATACCGCCTGCTCCACGTCTCACCGACCAGAGGGCCTCGATTGTCACGCCTTCTCCCGGTACCGATTCGAAGCGCAGGATGTCCACCACTACCCGGTATTCCGCATTGCGGCTCGCGCTCTGGTCGTAGGTGGAGACCCGCGCGGGACGCATCAGGCGGGCGAGGTTTTCCGCCAGCAGGCGCGGTATTTCACTCTTGAGCGGTTCAGCCCAGCGATGGGATTCAAGGATATTCACTTTGTTAACGGAAATTCGCGTTACCAGCTGTGGCCGATCCACCAGATCCGGCACCGTGACCGGGCCAACGGCAATCCCCCGGGGATCTGCGGTGGCCGCTGCGGATTCCGGTGCCAGAGCCGACATGGTATAAAAGGTCACAACCGGGGATCTGGCGCACCCCGAATTCATGAGCAGCATGGCTGCCGCCATTACCCCGATGACTGTTCTGCGGACTGTCATTGCTCGTCCCCCCTCTTGCCGCGTATAAGCGATTCCGGATGCCGTTCCAGGAAGTCTGTCAGGACTCTTACCGATCGGGCGGCACGGGAAAGCTCCTGCAGGGTATCGCGCAGGTCATGGTGCACGGGAGCATCCGGTGACAGTACATTCCCGGCGTTACGGAGTGTGGCACGCGCCTCGTCAAGAACGGCGCGCGCTTCCGGAACGATCTCTTTGTCGACCCGCTTCAGCAGTTTGTCTGCGCTGTTCAATGCCACGTTAAGGGAACGCACCGAAGACCGGACCTCCTCTACGGTCTCTTCGAGGGGCATTTTATCGATTTTTCCGGCGATCCGCGTCAGAGTTTCCCGGAGATCGTTTTCTCCCGTTCCGGTGGTGGGAAATTCGGGAGGTTTCGTGTTCCAGTCGATCTTTGTCTTTTGCGCCGCGTGAGCAAAATCGAGGGTGATGTGTCGTTGCCCGGTCAGCAGGTTGCTGCTGCCAAGCTGTGCCCGCAGACCGCGTTCCACCAGACTGTCGACGATTGCCCGAATATTTTCCTGCCGCTTATGTGCATATGCATGTTTGCCATAGAGGCGTTCAAGATAGAGCTCAACCTCGACCGCCACGTAAAACTGTTTCCGGCGAGGATTGAACTCCAATGCAATATCTTTGACCTCTCCCAGTGGAACGCCTTGAAACTCTACGGGTGAATTGACGGACAAGCCCTGTACCGAATCCCTGAAAACCAGCCGGAATGTCCGGGCCGATTCCGCGTGTTTCAAGGCGTCTTCCCGGTTGGCGAACAGGGCAAAGGTTGTATTCGCCAGCACGCTGGTCGTTTCTACTCCATCCATTGGGGTCTCAAAGGCGACCCCTCCCAGCAGGATGGCCACGAGGGACTCTGTATTGACTTTGAGTCCGGCGGCAGTGAGCGAAAGGTCGATGCCGCTTGCGTGCCAGAAAACGGAGTTCGTTTTGACGAACCGGTCATAGGGGGAATTGATGAAGATGGTAAAGGTTACTCCCTGGCCGTTCTTGTCCAGATCGTAGGCAACCACCTGTCCCACCTGCAGGCGGCGGAAAAAAATCGGCGACGTGATATTGAGGGAGCCGAGATCCTTGGCGTGCCGGAAAAAGGTCGTTCCCTTGGCATCCGTGGTAACGACCGGCGGCACTTCCAGTCCCCGGAAGGTGCGGGACTGTTCCGTTGAGCTGCCTACGTCCACGCCGATATAGGTGCCTCCCAGAAGAGTGTCGAGCCCGGAGATGTAACCGCCGTAGATGCGGGGACGGACGACCCAGAAGTTCGTGTCCTTAACGAGAATCCACGTGCTCTCGCTGCTTACCGTGGCGGTGACGATCACATGGGAGCGGTCTTCGGCAATGACGA
>JAQUHM010000084.1 GCA_028683595.1 Geobacteraceae bacterium
AGATAGTCGTTCAGGTCGATGATCTCGCCGTCCTGCCAGAGGACGGCGTGCATGCTGCCATCGGCGGCTTGGGACTCGCCAACAATCAGGCCGTTGTTGTTGATGGCGTTCGCAGCCGTGCGGGTCCCCCCCAGACCGGCAAGCCTCTCACCAGCCTCTCCGTCTTGCCAGACAAGTGACCATTGGTCCGTAACAGATTTACCGTCTACCTCAGTGGCACCAGATACCTGTACCAACACCTGGCCGAGATCGTTGAGGCCTACGGCAAGGGCGCCGCTGCCGCCGAAACTGCTCAGATCGGTCAGGGTGCCGTCGGCATCCCAGAATGCGGCATGATGTAGATAAGTCTCGTAACCGTTAGGTTCTGTGAAGGGAACATCGATCATTCCGACTACCTGCCCCACGTTGTTGATGCTGTCGGCATACGCAGGCAGCCCCCCCGTGTCCAGGACCTGAAACGTCGAGGGGGCAGTGGGGTCACTCCACAAGAGGGCCTCCATGGTGTAGAGATCGGTATGAACCTGCCCCACTACCTGGCCGGAATTGTTGATACCTCTGGCAGTGCTGAAATCGGCATTCGGATAGGCACTATCGGGGAGGATATCCACCGGCGGAGCGCTGGTGGAGTAGAGGACGGCATGCCTCGTCCTTGGACTGACGTCCATGCGGGAGGTGCCGACGATTACCCCGGCATCGTTAATGCCGCTTGCGGAACTTTCCAACCCCAGCGTTCCCAGGTCATAGGCGACGCCGCCGCTCCAGAGGGTGGCATGGCTGTAGTCGTCACCGGCATACATTGCATTGCCCACGATATCGCCATTGTTGTTAATGGCGGATGCATAACTGTCACCGGTTATGTTACCCAGAACACTCAGGTCGGTGAAGGTCCAGCCCGCCGCCAGGGCCGTTCCGCTCCCCAGTGCCAGGGCGGCAATTGTCGTCAGCATGATGCCCAGTTTTCTGCCGATTTCTCTCATGGTTACTCTCCCTTTACGTAGATTGTTGCACTTCATTACCTATCTGCCGGTACTATCTGGTAAAGCCGGGTACGATACTGTGTCGTCCCCGGCTTTGCTGGGATCACCTTTTATTCCCTGTTGCCTATGCCCTTGTTCTGCGACGAAATAATCCCAGCCCGGCCAAACCGGAGCCGAACAGTAGAAGTGTCGGAGGAATCGGGGTCGGGGTTGTGGAGGGGGTCAGCGCAAAAGCTCGTTCCTGCAAAAACAGCATGCCATCTGAGTTGTAAGTCTCCACGGTTCCATAACCGACAATCTGCCCCAGGTTGTTAATGCCGGTGGCGGTTGTGAGAGTAATGCCTAGTGACGGGTCGATAAAAGTATTGAGGTCAACCATTTGTCCATTGCTGTACATGAACGCATGACCGTTGGAGGAACCAACGATGGTCCCTGCTTCATTTATGTCGTAGGCCTGGCTGGTGTTGCCCGCTTCGCCCAGTGCGCCGAGGTCGATCATGGTACCCCCGGAATACAGGAAAGCATGCTCCACGCCGTCGGCGAGCGTGGAATAGCCAACGATTGCACCGCTCTCATTGATGGCGTTCCCTGTACTCGTCTGGCCGCCAAGGGTTCCAATGGTAGCGAAATCGTCGTTGGAGGAGTCGTAGAGGAAGGCCAGCGCATTGCCGTCTACCGTCGTGTAACCCGTTACCAGCCCAGAATTGTTGATTCCGTTTGCGACAGAACCGTCAGTGGCGTTTGTGCCGACAGACGCACCGGGGATGTACGAGATGGTTGAATCGACAGGATTGGATATGAATGCCGTTTTAGGCATAGTATCCAGGACAGTGCCTGTCTTAGTTGATGTCCACCCGACGGTTTGACCTGAATCATTGATGTCCAAAGCCAAAGCTGTAGGGCTCAATAGCGGTGTGTCGAGATTGGTTTGGGTATTGCTATTGAGATCATAGGTGAAAGGTTTGAAAACGTTTTGAGATCCGACTTTTGTTCGATAAGTTCCCACGATTTGACCGGTGTTATTGATGCCGTAGCCGTAAGCCGAGCCGTTGGCGCTGCCCATCACACCAAGATCAGTGGCCGTTTCTTCGCCGGAAGTCAGATCCCAGCTTATTACATGGGTCTGGGATGTTCCCATTGCTCCGCCTTCCACGTAACCATAGATGCCCTTCAGGACACCCACAACCGTACCGGAATCGTTAATTCCCAAGGGCTTGCTTTCATAATTGCCCCGTCCGGGAATATAGTTGTAATCAGGGTTGGCCAAGGTCGACATGGTGTAAAGATCGATGAAGTTGTAACCAGCAGCCTGGGCTACACCATGCCCCGCTACCATAGATGCTAAGCATGCTGCAGCGACAAGTACTTTCTTTAATAAATTCTGCACTGTTTCCTCCTTTTTTGATGAAGTGACCATTGAATTACGAACAAAAAAAGCCGCCTTCATTTCCGAACTGGGATAATGATCTGGCGGCTCGGCTGTCCGTCTTCGCTAAAAGCTTCGTCGGACCCGTGGCTTTCCGGACCCACCTTACGGCGGGGGTGGCTTTGTCGTTACAAATTCTGTTGCCTGCAGGTAGCGTCATGCGCTATTTGCAGGCAACAGCCCTTTCATTTCGATTAGTTACACGTTGTCTGCCGTTTGATTGATCATTGTCGGGCCAATAAAAAAAGCCCAAGTCAAAAACCGGCAGGTTTCGAACTTGGGCTTTCCGGGGTCGCGAAAGCGATCGGCAAAGGGTCCAAATATTCTCGAATCGATTAGTCTATTTCTGAGGTCGAGCTTTTTTGAGCATTTCCTCGTTCTTTTCCATCTTCGTAATGCCACCTTGGTTGAAGTTGAGTCGAATATTTCCGGTGAACTGTCTTGTCTCAAGTTCACGCAACAACTCAATAGCTTTTTCGTTGTTTTTCATGCATTTCTCGAATTGTTTGTCACGCCAGAGTATGAAAAGTGGCTTTCGCTGCGCGACGTATTATTATAAATATAATGTAATTAAGACTTTAGGGAGAGATGGCTAACATATGTGTTATATAAAATATTATATTGCGTGTCAATTGTAAAATTATGCTTACTTATATTTTCATTAGTAAAGCGCAGGGTTGAAACGATTCGTTACGGTCTGAAAGTTTCTTGGTCGTTTCCATCCGGAGTTTCCGGTTGGAAACCAGGTAATGGTTGCTCCAGACTCCTGAAAATGCTATATATTATCTTTGCATATATCTCAATCTTGTCGAGGTTTGTTTGAAGGTATCTCTTCTCCGCCGTTTTTGGGTCACGTTCTCCGCACATGTCATCGGCATCTATGCTTCTGTACTGAACCGCTTCACAATCACCGGCGATGAGTGTATCCCTACTACCGGAGGCGTTCTTCTCACATCCAATCATATCTCGGCGTACGACACGATATTCCTTCCCTGGGCAATTATTCGCAGATTTCCATTCCAGATGGTTTGGGCTCCTGCCAAGGAAGAGCTTTTCGTGAAGCCTTTTCAGCGATGGATGTACAGTTCCTGGGGTGCCTTCCCCGTCCGCAGGAAGCGGGACGTGCGCGCCGGCAGAGTTCTCAATGAACTTCTTGAAAGCCAGAAGGTAATGCTTTTCCCTGAAGGAACCAGGAACCGCCAGGGGATTCTTGGCAAAGGCAATCGCGGCGTGGGCAAGATCATTTATGATACCCGGCCGGCGGTTATTCCGACAGCCCTTATCGGACTCAATAAATGGAAGTTTCCAGGTTTCGGCCAGAAGGCTCAGGTCGTATTCGGTTCTCCGCTGGAGTTCTCCGATCTCTACGAGCGTGAAAACAACAAGGAAACCCATATTCTCATCGTAGAGCGGGTGATGGCTGCAATCGCCGAGCTCCTGAAGCGTGAAGGAGCCTTTGTCCAGTGAAAGTCGAGATATTTTGTGATGGTGCCTGCAGCGGCAATCCCGGCCCGGGAGGTTTCGGCTGTGTTCTCCGTTCCGGCGGCAAGGAAAAGGAACTGTCCGGCTCCGATCCACATACTACTAACAATCGTATGGAAATGATGGCTGCCATCACTGCCCTGGAGTCGCTGAAGCGGCCCTGTGATGTGGTGCTGACAACCGATTCCCAGTATCTTGTCAAAGGAATGACGGAATGGATTGACGGTTGGCTGAAGCGGGGGTGGAAGAACAGCAAGAAAGAGAATGTCTTGAACCGTGACCTGTGGGAGAGGCTTCTGGAGAATGCTAAGGTTCATCGCATTCAGTGGGAGTGGATCCGCGGCCATAACGGCCATGCGGAAAACGAGCGCTGCGACGAGCTCGCACGGCAAGCTATCAGTGTAATGCAAAAAAGTAACGGGAAGTGATGGAACGTTGAGTCAGTTTATTATTGAAGTATCTAATGATGAGATCCGAAGGGAAAAGGACAAGGGGCGCGAACTCCGAAAGACCCGCTGGTGGAAAAATCGGTTGGCTCGTGGTATCTGTCATTACTGCGGCGGCACTTTTCCTCCTTCAGAATTGACCATGGACCACTTGGTCCCCATTATCCGCGGCGGCAGAAGCACCCAGGGGAATGTCGTACCTGCCTGCAAGGAATGCAACAGCAAGAAGGGCTATCTGCTCCCTCTGGAGTGGGAGGAATACCTCAACTCTGTAAGGAAAGAACAATGACGCAGCAGGGGATAAACGGCTATACGACGGTGATCTATGACTGCGATGGTGTCATGTTTGAGTCTTTTGAAGCAAACTTCGCTTTTTATGCCAAAGTTCTCGACAAGTTCGGCAAACCGCCGCTCGACAGGAACAGCGCGGAGACCATGCACCTCCTCCATACCTATTCCAGCAAGGATGTCCTTGCGAGGTTTTTTGTCGATGATTCCCGCGAAGAGGCAGCACTCCGTTTTGCTGCTTCCATTGACTATCGGGAGCTACTTCCTTTCATGCACATGGAGGAGGAGTTTGTCGAGACTCTCCAGGCATTGCACAACAGGGTTAACCTGGCTGTCTGCACCAATCGGACGAGTTCGATGGAATTGCTCCTGGAGGATTTTGGCCTGACACCGTATTTCGGGTATGTCATGACTGCAGCGAAAGTGAAGAACCCGAAACCCCACCCCGAACCGCTGTTGAAGATTCTTGCGCACTTCCGCATCGCTCCGGGGGAGGCGCTTTTTGTGGGTGATTCGGAGCTCGACCAAAGATCCGCCGAGGCTGCCGGGGTGCCCTTTGTTTCCTACAAGTCCAACCTCCCTGGTTTTGCGCGAATTGAGCACCATTCTGAAATCCTGGCACTCCTTGAAACCGGAAATCCGTCTGTAAATATGCTGCCATGACACCTGTTGGCAACAAGCAACTGCAATGCGTGAGGCTTTGTACATGGCACGCTGCCAAGAAACGATGACGTGCGTCGTCGGAGGATAGAGGGAAAAAATGATAAAAAGCATGACCGGGTACGGCAAGGCCGAATCATCCCTTGAACAAGGGAAAATTACTGTTGAGATGCGAGCGGTGAATCATCGTTACGGGGAGATTTCGGTTAAACTTCCCCGATCGCTGGTTTGCTTCGAGAATGAGGTGCGCAAAGTCATTTCCGGGCGCTTGAAGCGGGGCAAGATAGATGTCTTCATCCAATTGGATACCGTTGTCGCCGGCAGGCCTCCGGTAGTAAACTCTCCCCTGGCGCGCGATTACTATACTGCGTTTACCGCTTTGAGTGAGGAACTCGGCATACGCGAACCGATTTCCCTTCCACTGATTGTTTCCCAGAAGGATGTGCTGGCAGTGGCGGAGAATGATCTGGAAGCGGAAGGCATGCGAGAGGAACTCCTGGCTGTTGTGGAGCGTGCGGTTGACGCCATGGAAACCATGCGGCTCCGGGAAGGTCGGGAGCTGATCGAAGATCTCCGAACGCGACGGGGGTATCTGACACGATTTATTGATGTAATTTCCCGTCGAGCGTCTCTTGTTCCTGCTGAGTATGCTGAAAAACTTTCATTGCGCCTTGCGCAGTTTGAAATGAAAAACATGCCCGACGAGGCCAGAATAGCTCAGGAAGTTGTTCTGATGGCGGACCGCTGTGATATTACCGAGGAACTGGTGCGTTTTGCCAGCCATCTTGTTCAATTCGATGCTGCCCTCGAATCCACTGAGCCTGTTGGACGAAAGCTTGATTTTCTCCTTCAGGAGCTGGGGAGAGAGGTTAACACGGTTGGTTCAAAGGCTAATGATAGTGAAATTGCCTCCTGCGTCGTTGAGCTGAAGGCGGAGCTGGAAAAAATCCGCGAACAGGTTCAGAATATCGAGTAGCCGGACCGGTCGCTTTGCCTGATAGCCCGGAAAGCAAACAATAAGAGGAATGTGCATGAAACAAGACGGTCTTCTCTATATCGTCTCTGCTCCCTCCGGTGCGGGGAAAACTTCCTTATGTAACGAGTTAATTGACATTTTTCCTAACTTACGGCATTCTGTGAGCTATACGACACGAGTACCCCGGCTCGGTGAGACGGATGGAGTGGATTATTTTTTTATCTCCCGCAAAGAGTTCGAAAGGATGTCTGGAGCGGGGGAATTTGCCGAGTGGGCGGAGGTGCACGGCAACCTCTACGGCACTGCTGTCAGTACGCTTGAAGAATACCGCTCACAGGGGATTCACGTAATCCTCGATATTGACTGTCAAGGCGCACGACAGCTGAAGTCATGTTATCGTGACGCCGTGTATATATTTATCCTGCCACCAAGTTTTGAAGAGTTGCGGAAAAGGCTTGAGGGCAGAAATACCGATTCTCAGGATGTCATAGAGCGACGCATGTGTGTGGCAATGGACGAGGTAAAGGAGTCATCCTGGTATGATTACCTCGTTTTCAATGATGACTTCCCCCGTGCCCTCGAAAAGCTGAAGTCGATCATCATAGCGGAGCAATGCAAGACGGAGAGGGTTGTGAAAACCGTTTCCGGCACTTTTACTATCATTTGAATAAAATTGACGCGTTCCATGCGTCTTCGCACAACAGGTGTGAAAGGAGTACCATTCCATGGCTAGGGTTACCGTAGAAGATTGTCTGAAAGAGGTTAACAACAGGTTTTTGCTCGTCATGCTGGCCTCGAAAAGGGTCAAGCAGCTTTTTAAGGGATCAACCCCCTTGATTGAGAATAAGGCTGACAACAAGAATGTGGTTATAGCGCTCCGAGAAGTCGCTTCCGGACGGCTTAATTTTCAGGTGACATCCCGTAAGGGTCGCTAATTCCACTCTGCCAGGGGGGCGGGGCCGGAAGGCGCCGCCCTTCTTGGATCTGCCGTATTCCCATTAGTTCATTTCACCTTCGTACCATCCGCACCCGGCCCAGCTTCTATGATCAGGCTCAATGACATTCTCGATAAAATTCTTTCCTACAACCCGGCTGCTGATCTGGATGTTGTCAGGAAGGCCTATGTCTTTTCCGCCAAGGTTCACCAGGGACAGGTGCGTCTGTCGGGAGAGCCTTACCTTGTCCATCCCATGGAGGTGGCGGCTGTCCTGGCTGATCTCAAGCTGGATGTCCAGACCGTTACCACCGGGCTTCTGCACGATACCCTCGAAGATACTCTTACAACCTTTGAAGAACTGGAGACTCTCTTTGGCTCCGAGGTGGCAAATCTTGTTGATGGTGTGACGAAAATCAGCAAGATCCACTTCAAAACCAAGGAGGAAAGCCAGGCGGAGAATTTCCGCAAGATGCTCCTTGCCATGGCGAACGATATTCGCGTGATCCTGGTGAAGCTGGCCGATCGTCTCCACAATATGCGGACCTTGCAGTATCAGCCGGAAATCAAGCAGCGCAGCATTGCGCAAGAGACCCTTGATATCTACGCTCCCATGGCCAATAGACTTGGCATTTCCTGGATAAAAAGCGAACTGGAGGACCTTTCCTTCCGGTATGTCAACCCGCAGCTTTATTATGACCTGGCCTCAAAAGTAGCCATGAAAAAGAAAGAGCGGGAGTCTTTCGTCGAGGAGGTCATGGAGATTATCTCCCAAAAGCTCACGGAACATGGAATCGAGGGAGAGGTTTCCGGGAGGAGCAAGCATCTTTACTCGATCCAGAAAAAGATGGATAGCCGAAACGTTGATATTGACGAAATCTATGACCTGATTGCGATCCGGGTGATGGTCGAGGATATCAGGTCCTGCTATGCGGTACTCGGTGTTATTCATTCTACCTGGAAGCCTATCCCCGGCAGGTTTAAAGACTATATTGCCATGCCCAAGAGCAACATGTACCAGTCTCTCCATACCACCGTTATCGGTCCTTTGGGTGAAAGGATGGAGATCCAGATCAGGACCGCGGAAATGCACTGGGTAGCTGAGGCAGGCATCGCCGCTCACTGGAAATACAAGGAAGGGAAAGGCTATGATGAACGGGATGTGAAGCGGTTCGCCTGGCTCCGCCAACTGTTGGAGTGGCAGCAGGAGTTGCAGGACTCCCAAGAGTTCATGAATACGGTCAAGGTTGAGCTGTTTCCCGAGGAAGTGTATGTCTTTACCCCGGAAGGGGATGTGAAGGGTTTCCCCAAAGGGGCATCCCCTATCGACTTTGCCTACAGTGTCCATACCGATGTCGGTCACCGGTGTGTCGGGGCCAAGGTGAACGGTAAACTGGTCCCCCTGAAATATGAACTGAAAACCGGCGACATCGTGGAGGTTGTCACCTCTCCTCACCACACTCCGAGCAAGGACTGGCTGAAGATTGTCAAAAGCAACCGGGCCAGGAACAAGATCCGGGCATGGATCAAGACCGAGGAGCGGAAAAGAAGTATTGTCCTTGGCCGCGAGGTTTGTGAAAAGGATTTCCGGCGCTACCGGCTTAATTACAACAAGCTGCAAAAAAGTGGCGAAATAAAGAGGGTGGCTACGGAATTCGGTTTTGTTGCAGAGGAAGATCTTCTTGCCGCGGTCGGCTACGGAAAAATTTCCTGCAACCAGATCCTGGGCAAGCTTTTGTCCGAGGACAAGTTGGCGGAAACCCGAGAACAGAAGGAAACCCGGGTTTCAAAAACGATGGGCAAGCTTAACAAGAAATCAACCAGTGCCATCCAGGTCAATGGTATCGACGATGTGATGGTCCGGTTCGGGAAGTGCTGCAATCCGTTGCCCGGCGATGAAATCGTCGGGTTCATCACCCGTGGCAGAGGAGTGACTATTCATACGGCAGATTGTTCCTTTGCCATGGAAAGCGACCCTGACAGGCGTCTGGAGGTTACCTGGAACAGAGAAAAGGAAACTGCCCTGCCGGTCAAAATACGGGTAACGTGTCATGATCAGAAGGGTATCCTTGCCAATATTGCGCAGGTTATAGCCAATTGCGAGGCAAATATTTCCAGTGCCTCTATCCATAGTACCGTGGATAAAAAAGGCGAGAACCTTTTCGAAATCGAGGTAACCGACCTGGAACATCTGAACCGTGTTCTGAATAACATTGTGAAGGTTGCCGGTGTCATTAAGGTTGAACGTCTGAAGGGCTGACCGAAGCGGGAAAGCCTTTTGTCATTGAGGATATCCTGAGCTTGATACATCGTGTGAAGATAGGGAGGGCAGATGGCGAAAGAGATTCTACATACAGACAGTGCACCCCAGGCGATTGGACCCTATTCCCAAGGTGTTCGGGCTGGAGGGTTTGTTTTCTTTTCCGGACAGATTCCGCTTGACCCGCTAACCGGGCAGATAACCGGAAGCGATTGTGCCGAACAGACGGAGCGGGTTATGGAAAACATCAGTGAAGTTCTCTCTGCTGCCAATCTAGGCTTTGAAGATGTTGTAAAGACGACGATATTCCTTGTCGATCTTGCAGATTTTGCCGCGGTTAACGAAGTATACGGCAGAAGATTCTCTCAGGATCCACCAGCTCGCTCAACGGTGGAAGTAAAAGGGTTGCCTCGCGGGTCACGGGTGGAGATAGAAGTGGTGGCATTCTGTGGGTAGAACAAAAAGCCGCGGAGATAATGATCACCGCGGCTTTCTTCGTATGGGCTGAACGAATGTGCTGAACCGCACAGCAAAATAATTACAGGGCCTTCGTTACTTTGCCGGAACGGATACAGCGGGTGCATACTTTGATGGTCGAAACGGTGCCGTTTCTCACTGCCTTTACTTTCTGGAGATTCGGAAGCCAGGTTCTGGATGTTTTGTTATTTGCATGGCTCACGTTATTACCAAAGCTGGGGCCTTTTCCACAGATGTCGCATATCTTAGACATTTTTTGCTGTCCTCCTTCGTTGACTGAAGCATTTTTGTATATCAGATCGATGCGGTATTTGCAAGTTATATTTATTGAAACGCAGCATCTGCATGGTGCTGCCTGGTACGGAGAATCTTGATAATGTCCTTCCTGAAGGGGCTTTTTGCCTTCATACTCCTATTGTTTTGCATTGTAGTCATACTTTTTGTCGACTTTACGTATACCACTTTTTCCATGCGTCAGCGGGACGTAGCAACCGACGCCATTGTTGTACTGACCGGTGGCAGAGGGAGGGTCGAGGAAGGGATCTCTCTGTACCGTGAACATCGGGCCCGCTGGCTGTATCTGGTGGGTGTCGATCCCTTGGTACGGAAAAGCGATCTCTTCAAAGAGCTGACAGGAAAGCGGGGCGGGGAGGAGATTGTGCTGGAGAAGTCGTCCAGAAATACCCTGGAGAACGCTCTCTACTCCCGTGATCTTATTGCCCGTCAGAAGGTTAGATCCATTCTGCTCATTACCTCGCGCTATCACATGAAGCGCGCTGTGCTCATTTTCAGGTCAATCCTCCCTAAGGATATCGCCGTATATCCGTATCCTGTTGACAGTAAAAACCTGAAACAGGCATGGTGGGCTCATGGTGGGAGTTTTCGTCTCCTGTTCAGCGAATTCTACAAATACTGTCTTTTTAAGGCCTTCTTTCTTTTTGCTCCGGGCGAACTGAGAACCGTCAGAGGGGCCTGAGGGGCTCTATGCGTCGCCCTTTTCGTCAATCCTGGGGAAGAGGGCTTCTGCTTTGATAATGCGTGTGTCCGGCAGTAAGCCTCCCCAGGTGAGACCGGATTCAGTGATCGGTTCCTGCCATCCGAGGTAGCCGAGGGCCTTGACTGCAGTTTCCGGCATGAACGGCGACAGAAGATGGAAAACGATTCGCTGTGATTCCAGTATGCAATACATGACTGTGGCAAGCCGACCGTGCTGGGCAGGGTCCTTTGCCAGGGACCAGGGGGCGGTTTCGTCTATGTACTTGTTGCCTGCGGAGATGACTTCCCAGATTGCCTGAAGGGCTTTGCTGAAGGCCAGATCATCCAGGCAGGAATCAACCAGTCCCGGAAGTGCTTCGGTTTTTGCCTGATATGCCAGATCTATTTCCGTCATTTCTCCGGCTGCCGGCAGGATGCCGCCGAAATACTTGTTTACCATGGCCGTGGAGCGGTTCAGGAGGTTTCCAAGGTCATTGGCAAGGTCCGAGTTGATCCGGTGAATCATTGAAGAGTGAGAGAAATCGCCGTCGAGGCCGAATGGAACCTCGCGCATCAGGAAATAACGGACGGCATCGACTCCGTAGCGATCAATGAGCATGTTGGGTTCAACGACGTTCTGCAGGCTTTTGCTCATTTTCTGGCCTTCAACGGTCCACCAGCCATGGGCAAACACCTTGTGCGGCAAGGGGAGCCCTGCTGCCATGAGGAAGGTCGGCCAGTAGACTGCGTGAAAGCGAAGGATGTCTTTCCCGATCAGGTGAACATCGGCGGGCCAGAATGTGGCAAGGTTTTCGGACTCGGATGGATATCCGAGTGCCGTGATATAGTTCGTCAAAGCATCGAACCAAACATAGATGACGTGGCGGGGATTCCCCGGCACGGGAATGCCCCAGGTGAAGGATGTTCTTGAGACGGAAAGGTCCCGAAGGCCTTCTTTCACGAATGAAATGATTTCGTTGCGCCGGCTTTTCGGTTGGATGAAATCAGGGTTGGCTTCGATGTGGGCAAGAAGTGCTTCCTGATATTTGCTCATCCGGAAAAAATAGGATTCCTCTTTGAGTTTTTCCGTAGGACGATTGCAATCGGGACACTTGAAATCAATGAGTTGTGTCTCTGTCCAGAACGTTTCACAGGGGGTGCAGTACCAGTCTTCATATTCTCCCAGATAGATATCGCCTTGGGCCATAACACGTGAAAAGAATTCCAATACACCCTTTTTGTGCCGTTCCTGGGTTGTGCGAATAAAGTCTGTATAGGAGATGTTCAGTTTGTCCCAGAGGGACTGGAAGCGTTTTACAACTCGGTCAGCAAGCTCGAGAGGTGTTTCTCCGGCTGCGTTTGCTGCTTTTTCGACCTTTTGTCCATGTTCATCG
>JAQUHM010000451.1 GCA_028683595.1 Geobacteraceae bacterium
TGGAGCCATGCCAACTGCGACGGTAATGCCAGTCCATTGCTTGATCGTCTTCCGTACCATGGTGCCGAACTCAATCAAATCCGGGATACCTCGGACATCCACAAACGCTTCGTCAATTGAATATATCTCGAGACCAGGGCTCAATGACCGGAGGATGCGCATAACTCGATGTGACATATCCGCATACAGAGTGTAATTTGATGAAAAAACGACAATCTGATGATTTGAGATTTCGTTTTTGATCTGGAACACCGGTACGCCCATCTTGATTGTGCCAAGCGCCTTGACCTCAGCAGACTGGGTATTCCGGCGAAAAAGGCCAATCGAACTGCCGCGAAAGCGGCCGCTGTTCCGCTGTGAAAGCGGCCACCATTCCGGTGAAAAAGGCCAGTGCCAAGAGAGGGTCTCGGGGCTGGTGTTTTTATACTGTCACGGTTTCGGCTTTTTGGTCAAGCATTGATCGTTTTCGTCGCATAGATTCTCCTTTCAGTTCAAGTTTATAAGCGTTGTGAACCAGTCTGTCCAAGATGGCGTCAGCCAAAGTCGGATCCTGCATGGCATCATGCCAGGCTTTCACGGGCAATTGGCTGGTAACGATAGTGGCCTTGCGGTCATAACGTTCTTCGACGATTTCTAAGAGTTCCCGTTGTTCTTCTCGCGTTAAAGGAGAGATGAGAAGATCATCCAGGATCAGCACCTCGCATTTGGTTATCGACCCAATGAGCCTGGCGTAGCGGCCGTCCAGTCTGGAAACCGCAATCTCCTGAAGCAGTCGTGGTACTCTTTGATAGAGCGTTGCGTACCCATCCCGACAGGCCTTTTGGGCCAGGGCGCAGGCCAGGTAGCTCTTGCCGGCTCCGGTCGGTCCGGTCACCAGGATATTATGATGGCTCTTCACCCACTGATTCAGGGCAAGGGACATAACAGCTGCACGGTCCAGTCCACGTCCTTGTTTGAAGTCAAGATCCTCAAGAGAAGCGGGTAGTCTCAGCTTGGCTTTTTTGAGCCGGTTCTGCATCCTCCGGTTTTCCAGTTCCGTCATCTGATGATCGACAATCAAGCCGAAACGCTCCTCAAAGGCAAGTTGTGTTATGTCCGGGCATTGCATTTGGTCGGCAAAGGCCTTGGCCATGGCGGTGAGCTTCATAGAGTTCAGCTTCTCAATGGTCGGTTGTGTCAGCATACTGTTTTCTCGTGTCGTTGTAGTAGTTTGAGCCCCTGATATTCTCGTGAATAACGGGCAGGAGGTCTATCTGTCGGGGGAGCGGGTGCTGATCCAGGTTGTGTTCAAGGATCGACTTGATACTTCTGTAAGAGACGCCTTTTATGGTGAGTGCCCGTTCACAGGCCTTTTCCAGCCGTTCTTCACTATAGCGTTTGGCAAGCGAGATGATCCCCATGCAGGAGCGGAAGCCGTGTTCGGGATAGGCCTTGCGTGACAGGATGTTCTCTACCACTTGCGCCGTCGCTGTTCCGGTCTTGGCTGCCCACGAGATCATCCGCCCTGGTGTCCACGCGGCAAATTCTTGGTGCGCCTTGGGCATATGCTCCGGGTTTGTAGTGTGTATTCCCCGGACAAACGACCTGGGGTGAGAGGCAACCCGATTTCCCTTATAGAAACACTCAACGATCGTCTCGGTGTAACGGAGCTCCACCTGCTCCTTCACCAACCGATAGGGGGCACTGTAGAAATGCCCTTCCAGTTCAACGTGATAATCGATATGCACCCTGGCCTTTTTCCACTGGGCATACTGGTAGGGAGTTGCCGGCAAGGGCAGCATGGCGGGGAGGTCTATCTCTTCAAACCGGCTCTGTCGGCAGCCGGGCAGTTTCCTGAAGGGACGGTTGTTGAGCAGAATAAGACGTTCACGAATGGCAGCATTAGCTTCGGCCAGACTGAAGAAGGTCCGGTTGCGAAGGCTTGCCAGGATGAAGCGTTGGGCAATCAGCACGCCGCCTTCGACCTTGGCCTTATCCTTAGGATGGCGGGCACGGGCAGGAACGACAGCGGTGCCGTAATGATCGGCAAGTTCGGCATAAGTGGGATTGATATCAGGTTCATAACGGCAGGTCTTGGTAACCGCGGAGCGCAGGTTGTCGGGAACGAGGCAATGAGGGACGGCGCCAAGAAAAGAAAAGGATCGTGCATGGGAGCCGGTCCAGTCTGGAAGTGACTGCGTCCAGGTAACCTCGGCATAGGTCTGGTTGCTGCCGCCCATGACACCCACAAACATCTGGGCTTGCCGGATCTCACCGGTTGCGGCGTCCACGATCGGTAGAGTCTGGCCACTGTAATCGACGAAGAATTTTTCGCCGGCACGATGTTCCTGGCGCATGGATAGATCGAGTTTCTTGCGCCACTGCCGGTAGAGCTCGCAGAATTGGCTGTATTGGTAGCCGGAAGGGGTGCCTTCCTTATATTCCTGCCACAACAACATGAGGCTCAGCTTCTTGTTGTTGGCAAGCTCATCGTGCAAGGCTTGCCAGTCGGGCTGGGACAGTTTACGGGAAGATGGATGGACTGCGGGAGGATAGAGACGTCGCTCAAGGGCTTCGTCATCAAGATCTGAAGGCAGCGGCCAGGAAAGGCCGGCAGCCGTTGCTCGGCTAATAGTAGCATCAACGGTGCTTTTGCCGACACCGCAGGTTCTGGCTGTATCACGCCTGCTCTGGCTGCATAACCAGACAAGGCGGAGTATTTCTCGTGTTTTTCGCATGGTAACTCTTTCTCTTGGCATCAAGCCCTCCTTGTTTTTGAAACAAAGAAGACAGGATACCGGTTGAAGGTTACCCCGCGACTATTCTCTCATTGTATACTGGCCTTTTTCGTCGGAATGGTGGCCGCAATCGAATCGGAACGGTGGCCTTTTTCCCGCCGGAATGCTGGCCGTTTTCGTCCGGAATACGCA
>JAQUHM010000452.1 GCA_028683595.1 Geobacteraceae bacterium
GGACATACCCTGGTTGCGAAACTGATACCCGGTACCGATCCTATTCACAAGGTTTCCATCATTCCTCGCGGCAGAGCACTTGGTATCACCATGCAACTGCCTACCGAAGACAAGCATTCCTACAACAAGGAAACCCTCCTGAACAGGATTGATGTTCTCATGGGCGGGCGTGCTGCCGAGGAGGTCATCTTTCAAACCATGACCACTGGCGCTGGAAACGATATCGAACATGCCACCGAGATTTCCCGGAAAATGGTCTGCGAATGGGGCATGAGCGAACGCCTTGGTCCGGTCAGCTTCGGTAAAAAAGATGAGCAGATCTTCCTTGGTCGCGAGATGTCAACAGCGAAAAATTACAGTGAGGCTACTGCAGTCGAGATCGATGAAGAGATCAGGCGGATTGTGGAAGACAATTACAACCTTGCCCGAACCCTTCTCACTGACAATATTGATCTGCTTCACAAGATTGCCTTGGCGCTTATCGAGAAGGAAAACCTCAACGGCTCCGATATCGATGAAATTATCGGCCGCAAAGACGTTGCGACTTCTTCACCCGCTGATTCCGAAGAGGTAACGGAGGATTGATCTTTTTCCTGGACTATGACTCGTGACGTGATGTGTGATACCTTGGGGAGCCATGAGGGGTGGGCCTGTTCCTGTCCCCACGTCTGGAAGCTGGGGGAGCGGACGCTCCGGTTTGCCCAGCGACCCCATATTATGGGGATTCTTAACGTTACGCCTGATTCCTTCTCTGACGGTTCCCGCTACCTCGACCCCGAGAGAGCGGTGGAACGTGCACTGGAAATGGAAGGGGAGGGTGCCGACAGCATCGATATCGGTGGCGAAAGTACCCGCCCATTTGCACCTCCCGTTGACGAGGACGAGGAACTGCGGAGAGTCATTCCGGTGATTGAAAGGCTGGCCGGACGTCTTCGGGTGCCGATCTCCATCGATACCTACAAGGCATCGGTGGCACGGGAGGCGATTCGTGCCGGAGCTGAAATAGTAAATGATGTCAGCGGATGCACCTTTGACCCCCACATGCTTGAAGTGGTATCTTCTTCCTCTGCCGGACTGATTCTCATGCATACGCGAGGGATGCCAGCGGAGATGCAGCAGAATACGGTCTATTCCTCAATCATACCGGAGATTATCCGCTTCCTGAGAGACCGAATCTCTGCCGCGGAATCGTGTGGTATCTCGCTTCAGCGGGTCGTGGTGGATCCCGGCATCGGTTTCGGGAAAAGTCTCGAGGGCAATCTCGAAATACTTCGCAATCTGGATAAATTCTCCCTGTTTTCCCGGCCCATCCTGGTTGGAACCTCGAGGAAGACCTTCATCGGCATGATCCTTGGACGTGAGGCCGGTGACAGGGCCTTTGGAACGGCGGCAACGGTAGCTCTAGCTGTCGCGAAAGGCGCTTCCATTCTCAGGGTGCATGACGTTCGGCAGATGCGTGACGTGGCGATAATGGCCAATGCTGTGATGCGACCTTCAACTGGATAGCCTTTTTCCGTCGGCTTCCTCTGTTCCCATCGATTTTTCTCGCTTTCTTGGATTTTGGTGTACGTGATGATGACTCCCTTGGGACATGTTGCCTGGCTTGATCTTGCCGATATCCTGCTTGTCGCGTTTATTCTCTACGGGATTATTCTTCTTATTAAAGGGACTATTGCTGTTCGTCTTCTCGCCGCCCTGACCGGACTTTTCTTCTGCTATTTTTTATCCCAACTGCTTGGCCTTCAAACACTTTACTGGATACTGAACAATTTTTTTGGAGCCATTCTCATCGTCCTGGTGGTCATCTTTCAGCACGATATCCGCCGTGCCCTTTCGTCCATGGGAAGGAACCCTTTTCTCAAAGATCGGGGTGATGCTGTTTCCGAGCTTGTCGAAGAACTGGTCACGGCAACAGATGTACTTTCCGGGAAAAGGATTGGTGCCCTGATTGTGATAGAGCGGGAATTGGAGGTTGAAAATCACCTGGAAGTGGGAACCCAGATTGATGCCAAGGTTACCAGCGAACTCATAACCTCAATCTTTCTTCCCTATTCTCCGATTCATGACGGTGCCGTAATAATCCAGAAGGAAAAATTGACCAAGGCTGGCTGTTTTCTGCCACTGTCCCGCAACCCGGAGCTGTGCAAGACCCTTGGGACAAGGCACCGGGCGGGTATAGGGCTTTCGGAAGTCACGGATGCAGTAGTGCTTGTCGTTTCAGAAGAAACGGGGGCTGTTTCCCTCGTATGTGACGGTAAAATAACAAGGGGTGTTGATCAAAACACGTTGCGCAAGATGTTGAAGAAGTTGATCCATGTGAAGCAGCGCAGGTGGTTTCGATGATGATATGGCAGGCACTGGTCAATAATCTTCCCCTTAAACTTCTTTCCCTGCTGCTGGCGGCCGCGCTATGGGTGCTCGCGACCGGTGCGAAGGATTCGGAAAGGGATATATCCATACCACTCTCCATTGGCAACCTGCCTGCCGGGCTATCCGTCGCAAGTCCCCTCCCCGGGACCGTAGACGTTACTGTTGCGGGCCCGAAAATTCGCCTCCTGGGGCTTCGGCCCGAGGAGATGTCCCTTTCGCTTGATTTGAGCAACCTCCATGAAGGAACTGTTACCTTCAGCGGGATGGAGAAACGCCTCCGAATTCCTCCGGGAATCACGGTGATGCGCCTCTATCCTTCCGCCATTGATGTGAAGCTGGTTCGGACGACGCGACGAAGCTTCAGATAAATTTTAAAAATTAATCCATAAGAATAAGAGGGTTCACGCAGATGAAGAAACTGTTTGGTACTGATGGCGTGCGGGGTGTGGCCAATGTCTACCCCATGACCACGGAAATGGCAATGCAGATCGGCCGGGCCGCTGCCCATATCTTCAAAAAGGATGGAAACACCC
>JAQUHM010000085.1 GCA_028683595.1 Geobacteraceae bacterium
ATTCATTGGATCGATACTCATGGGGGTTATGACCGCAACCTTCGGCGGGATGATCCGGGATGTGCTCAGCAATGAAATCCCGCTGATTCTGCAAAGGGAAATCTATGCTTCCGCCTGTGTCGCAGGGGGGGCGGCACTCTACCTGATGCACCAGGCAGGACTGCCCGAACCTCTCAGCCTTACTACTGCCGCCCTTCTTGTCATTGCTGTCCGCTTTACGGCCATCCTGAGAGGCTGGCAGCTTCCGCGCAGGACTGATATCTGACCGTCTGGCAAAGAATCTCCTGTTTTCCGCTGACGGCTAGACCTTGGGAGGTTTGAAGAGCATCAGCACCACTGCGACAACGGCGATTGCCAGGATGATTCCCCCGAGAAACGCCTCGGAACTGAAGTGTTGACCATAAAACCAGCTTCGCATGTTTGCAAATAGAAGGTCAGTGTGCATAGTCACTCTCCATCATTCATCGGGAAGTATACCCCATAAGGATATCCCTGCTGGATATTTTTGCCTTGGATGGCGAAGCTAAACTCTGATTGTCTTGTATAGGAAGTTCTTGAACTTGAAAAATTTCTTCCGCTCCGTTGCATCGGCGCGGAAGTCACCGTTGACCGCTTTCAGGTGTTGTGCAATTTGTGGCATGGTCCTGCCTGCTGCCAGCCGGGATTGCTCAATGATGAGAGCCACAACATCCCTCGGAATACGGTTTTTCGTATAGGGTTCGTAGACCGCTTCCCAGAAATTCTTTCCGTCGTTGATTGTCGCCAGTATTTCTGCGGCAAGCTGGTCCTGAAACCTGTCGTGGGTGCTTTCCTGCAATTCGTGTGAATCATTACCGATGGCCCGCAGGATGTCTTCCTGCGTGATGCTTTTCCCTGTCCGAAAGAACAGCGCCCGAAGCAGAATGCTGCGCAATTCGCGGATATTTCCCCCGAAGCGGTGATTCACCAGGAGATTTTTGGCATCTTCACTGAGCGTCGGGGCATCATCGGGCGGATCATCCTTGCCGCGATAGGTCCGGTAGAGTTTGCCGAGAAAATGGGTCGACAGGTCAGAAATGTCTTCGCGGCGTTCGCTGAGGGAAGGAATCCGTACAGAGAGCTCCGAAAGCCGGTGGTACAGGTCTTCACGGAAACGCCCCGCCTTGATCTCTTCCTGGAGGTTCTTGTTGGTAGCCGCAACAAGGAGTACCCGGCCGAAGCGCTCATTGTTTTCCCCGAGACGGATGAATCCGCCGTTGTCCAGAAAACGGAGAAGCTGCACCTGGGTCTTCGGGTCGGCATCACCGATTTCGTCAAGAAAGACGACCCCCCCCTGAGACTCTTCCAGTATTCCCCTGCGATCGCTGTAGGCACCGGTGAATGCCCCCTTTTTGTGCCCGAACAGCTCGGAATAGGTAAGCTCTCCACTGTATGCGGCGATGTTGGTTTTCTTTACCGGGAGTTCACCGGCGGGATTGATCTGCTCCCGATACATTTCATTGAGCTTGTTGTAAAGGTTGTTGAAGAAAAATTCCTTCCCGGACCCGGTCTGGCCGAGCACCAGTATCGAGGGAAGCCCCAGAGTGGCTTCATGGAGAACGTTTGTGCTCCAGTAGGCGATGCGGTTGAATATGGGGGGGCACACGGCGTTGATAAAGTCTACCACCTCTTGAGCTTTCCGGCTGTTGCCGATGATGTTGCCGAGCCGGTAAGAAGATACCAGGGGGTCCTTGTAGGCGACATCGCTGGTAAGCCTGGCCACCTGGCTCTGGAGGGTCTCAATCTGCTGAATGTCGGAAATGTGGCGCGAGGTCAGGCTTTCGATGATCTGCAGTACACGTTTGTGCTCTTCGGTGAAGTAGCCCTGCTGCAGGGAGTTAAGACAGATCACCCCGATAACCAGGTCATCGCAGATGATCGGCACGGCTATTTCACTCTTGATGATATCGCTGATGGATCGGTGGAATCCTTCACCCTGGATTTCATCTCCCACGTTTGCAAGAATCTTCGGCTGCTTTGTCCAGGCCACATAACCGGTCAGGCTGCGCTCTTCCATTGGCAGTTCGGGTCCGCCAATCAGAAACGGGGGGATTTCTCTCTTCAGCCATTCCTTGTTCTTTGCGCCGATAATCGTTCCGGAACTGTCTTCAACGACCAGCCGCTTCTCCCCATCCAACTCCTGGACAACGGCAATGCTTCCGGTGTCGGCGCCGATAAGCTTGGTAGCCTTTGAAAGCACTTTGTCGAGAAAGGTCTGCAGTTCTTCATTGCGTTCCTGCAATAGATCGGTTATCTCCGCGAGGACCCTGATTTCCAGGTGTTCATCGCCGATCTCACGGATTACCCTTTCTACCATCTCGGCATGAGTCTGGAGAATCCCTGTTTCAAAATCGGTGAACTGGTCGTTTTCCCGTGTGAAGTAGTTTACCAGACAGATGATCTTGCGGGACTCGGGTTCGTAGCGCGGCACCATATAGAGGGAGCGGAAAGACATTTTCTCCGTCAGGGCCCTTTTCTGCAGTATCTGCTGACTAAGGTCCGAGATGAAGAGCGGTTTCAGGAGCTGATCGTCGGCAATGAGGCCGTCATCGCCGACGAACTTGGCGATCAGGGAACTGCCCTTTCCCAACCTGGTTGAGCCGAGCTCATCGTAGAGGGTCTTCAGCCTGGGGTCTGCGGAAAAACTGGCGAGAACCTCCATACGCGTTTTGCCGTCGCTGTCGATGGTTGGAACGAGCACCGATGCCAAAGACAGGCGATCAATGAGCTGGGCCGCTGACTTAACCATAAAAGCGGCTGCTTCCCGTTTTTTGTATTCCTCCACCCGTCTTGTCAGCAGAATCTGCTGCTGGTATTTTTTCGCCTGGTCGAGGCTGGTGGCGATAGCGTCGACGAAGAGTGACAGGATCTCCTTGCCCGACTCGGAAAGCACCTCCCCCGGGGTTTCATTGTCAATGCAGATGACGCCGATAGAACGCCCGTGACTAACGATCGGGAAAAGGAAGCTTGCGGCGATGGTAAAATCTTTCGTAAGCTTCATGTCCAGAGGCAGGCTCTGTTTGCGACTGTCTGTAAGCTCCACCGAGGATTGATTCGCGAAAACGGTGGAGACCAGGCCGTGATTGGAAACGATGGGGAAGGAGGTTTCCCTGATTTTGTCGGAATGGGGACCGGAAGCGTACATGCAGGAGAGTGCGCCGCTCGTCAGGTCTTCAAGGTAGATCCGTACCCGGTCCAGTTCGGACACTAGCCGTATCCCCTCGGCGGTAGCGAACAACATCTCTTCCAGGTTTTCTTTTCCGTACTTGCAGATTTTATCCTGCAGCCTGAGAAGCTGTTCTTTGATTTGTTCCATCGGAAACCCCTTTTGCTGCCGTGAAGAGCAAGGCGCGAACGGGTACGTCCAGCAGGCCCCTGTGCGACTATAAGTGAATCAGCTGGTGTGAGTACTTTTTGTACTCTGCTGGATATCATAGATGTAAAGTGTCAGCAAAGTCAAGATAGTGTGCGGGGTTGGGGACAGGGGGGGGGTGATTCGGTTTAGGGCGAAGGGGAAGGGGATCAGGCCTGGCCCCTGAGAATCCTTGAAAGCTCGTCCTGGTCGATGCAGTTCAACTCGCAATATTCCCTCTCCAGCTCTTCCACAAAGAAGCGATCGAGCCCCGAGTTTTCCAGGAAATCTTCCCGCAGAGAGATGTTCTTGTCGTTGATAATGGACGGCAAAATGGTGTGAAGGTACATTGCTTCTTTCTTGATGGTGAGGATTGTTTCGCGGAACAGGGTGTCGGGGATGTCCTCCTTCAGGAGCTTCCTTGCTCGGAGTTCTTCGGCCACTTCCTGTTTTAACTCTTCCTGATGAGCCCGTGTTGTATAGCGGGAGTAGAAATTCCTGATTCGTTCCCGGACATGATCTCTCAGCAGGAGGAAAAGACTCTCTTCTTTGTCGATGGCAAGGAGTTGCTCAAGGAGGGCCGAAATGGTCAGGCGGTTTTCCTCGACCTGCTTGAGGCCTTTGGCGAGCGTCTTTATCTTGCTCTTGCCGTATTTTCCGAGGTAGCGGTTCGTGAAGAGTCCTTCAACGAAAAGCTCTTCGAATAGCCCTTCTTTCAATGCGTCGAATTCCCGCTTGCTGCCGAGAAAGCTCCTGATCATTTCCTCGGAAATACGAACGTTTTCCATAAAAGCTATCTTGTTGATGGTGGAAGACGTGGAATCATAGCGGTCGAAGTAGGTAATGATCGAAGAGAATTCTTCCAGTAGAGCCATGTCGGCTCCGTCCCTGATTCTCTCATCGCAGCTTCTGCCGGAGTCGAGGAGTATCTCCTCAAAGGCGTGGTCGCGATTTTCATTGGCCCGCTGTTTTGCGTGGAGGAGCTTCAGCATGTCCTCGCTGTTGATCCGGTTGTCGATATTTCGTTCCCGCAGGAACATCCCCTCGAGAATCTGTCGCACCTCGGCAAGGTAGTCATGCTCCTCAGCAGCCACGATCCACTTGTCTTTTTTCAGCATTTCATCCAGCGGGTAGAACAGGGCATCGGGAATTTTGTTTCGTACCGCCAGGGTTTTCAGTCGCGTGAGGCGGGCGTTTTCCATCTTGTTGATGGTGCCCTTGCTATGGCAGGAAACGAGAATACTCTTGTAGCCATCGACAACCGATTTGTTGTCCCGGTGTTTGTACATGACATCGACGCGGATGCGCTCCTGCTGATAGCTGTCAATGCCGAGCGAATCCGCCAGTTCGGTAATTTTTGCGTAATCTTGATCGGTAATCTTCTTGTTCGCATAGTAGAGGTTTCTAAAGAGATCCCGGTACTTGCGGTGGTTGCTGTTGATGAGTTTAAAGAGGAAAAGCTGTGCTTTCGGGTCCTGAATGAGATCAAGGGTTTCTTCGATGATGTGGTTGTCGTCTTCCCTGCCAACTGCTTCGGAGCGTTTGATGGTCTTTCCCAGAACACGCACCAGTTCTTTCTGCTGTTTTCTGAGTGCGCCGTTGAAAAGGGAGGAATTAGTGAAGAAGAAATAATTGCAGATAGCATTGCCGTCGAAGAATATTTTGTCATAACTCAGAGAGCTTTCTGTCCGGTCGGTGAACTGAAGCCTGCCATTTTCTTCGCCGTAATGGGCACCATACATGGTGAGCCGGTTCAGTACGTCGCCTTTTGCCAGGTCGGCCAGCGGCTGGTCGATGCCGAACATATATTCGCAGAAAGAGCCGCCGTTCCCTCTGTGGCTGATATATTTTTTCCCGATGATGAATTCGTTGCCCGGAGAAAAAAAACGGACTTCGTCTTGCTCTCCGTCACCGAAACTGTAGGAAAAACGCTCACAGACCTCGGATCCGGCTAGGAAAACGTAGTATTCGATGCCACCTTCGGTACTTCCGTGCAGGCGAATGTCTTTTCGCATCATACCCTTCCGTTAGTTGTTCCTACCATTGCCTGTTGGCAGTCATGGAAGCAATGTTTGACTCAAGGATCATGCCATCATAGGCAAGCTCCACACCTGGAGGAAGTTTTTCACTGTCCCGATGAGCCACCTCGTGGGTCAGGTGTGTCAGAATGGTTCGGCGCGGCTTCAGGGCTTCCACCACTTTGAGCGACTCCTCAATATTGAAATGGCTGATATGCGGCGTGTAGCGGAGGGCATCAAGTATCAGGATGTCCAATCCGGACAGCAGGTGCATGGAGGTGTCGGGTATCCGGCTGCAGTCTGTCAGGTACGCAATTGCCCCGATCCGGTAGCCGGTGGAATAGGAATAGCCGTGCACCAGGGGTAGGGGAAGTATCGTCTGCCCGAACAGATGAAAAGCTCCGCTGACCTGATGGGGTTCCAGGAGAGGAGTGTACCCTCCCTGCGATGCCCCGGTGAATATATAGGAAAAATTCCTGGTGATCATGTCGAGCGTTTCTTTGGAACCGTAGCAGGGGATAACCCGCTTATGGAGCAGGTGAAAGCCCCGTAGATCGTCGATGCCGTTTATGTGGTCCGCGTGGGTGTGGGTGAAGAGCACTGCATCGATATGGGGGATGGCATTTTCAAGCGCCTGTCGCCGGAGATCGGGAGAGGTGTCGATCAGGATGAATTTCCCTGCTATTTCGACTAGGATGGAAGCACGGGTTCTCGTATCCTTCGGGTCGAAGGATGTACAGACCGGGCAATGGCACCCGACCATCGGAACGCCGGTGGACGTCCCGCTACCGAGAATCGTTATCTTCATGCACATCCTCCGTGGGTTGGGCAGTAAAATACCATGGCCATTCCGTTCAGGCAAGGCCTTTGTCGTTGCTGAAAGCCGTCCGGAATAAAGGAAGGTGTGTCTTGATGTGGCTGTTATGCAGGGATTTGTTATACTATAGAAAAGGGAACGAAAAAATCAACTTCAGGGGAAAGGAGGCATTACCAATGACACGCCTTGACTTGACGGAACAGGAAACTCTCACCCTTATTGCCATTCTGGAATCGTCCCTCTCCGAACTCATAACCGAGACGGCTGCGACCGAGAACAGAGAATTTCGTGAAATGCTGAAGGATAAGAAAAAATTTATCAGGGAGTTGCTGGAAAAACTGAGAGGCAACCCATAACAGGTTTCAAGCCAAAGTTGCCTGATGGAATCTAGTTTGGATTCCTGGTGGGATAAAGGAGTATATGTGTGGGGGGGCATTCGTAGAGAATGCCCCCCATGAACATTTCTGAACGAAGGTCAGTATTCTGCGTCAACCCCGAATAGCTCTTTACGTAGCTTTATGAGGAACGTAAGGGAGGGTTCGTAATCTCCGTAGAGAAACAGCTTGCTCCGTTCGGTTGGAACAAGATCCTTCAGGCGCGTGCCGTATTTTTCCTTCAGGATGAGAGCAACCTGCTCGAAGCGGTCAAATCCCTCGTAGACGGCAGGTTCGCTCCAGATAACGGTTTCGCCGTTTTTGATCTGGATCTGGTCCTGTTCCATGTCCCAGTTCAGGGTCAAATCACCATCAGGCAGGTTCGGAAGCTGGTCGGCCGAGGAGAGACATTTTTCCCGGTATTGCCTTTCCTGCTCATCCTCGTCCTCCTTTGCTTTGAGTTGCTCTTCGGTAAGCCCTTCCAAAGAATGGGCGCAGCCTTTCTTAGCAGAAAGCATAAGAACGTCAAGTAATTCCGAACAGGTCGGACAGTTGAGATCGAGGAACTTTCCACGATACATGTGCCCTCGTGTTGATTCGGCGCCGGTTCCGCTCCAGGAACAGCCATTGCAGATATAAGCCTTTTTCATCCATTCTTCACTGTAGATTGTCATGTTGTCTCCTTATGCGGGCAGCCGGTCTGCCGTAGAACGGGACCGGCTTTCAGGTGAAATAAGAAACAGAGCCGGTGTCACCGACTCCTATCATACTTTCTGATATAAGACATACCGATGTCAAATATTTTTTCTTTTACCCAATTGCTGAGAGTTTCGGTACCTGCTCACGAAAAAATGTCACAGGCAAAGGAGTCATGCATGTTCCCTTGCGTGTTTTCTGCCGTTTATGCCGGTTCCCGTCAGAGGTTGGAGCAGGGTGAGGTGTCGGATTTTCTTCTTTCGGATCATGGGAAAGTCCCGGTTACGACGCAATGCTTACAATCGCTGAGATGATCTCCGGGATGTCCTTATCGGTTACGGTTCGCAGGTCGAGGAGAAAAATGCCATGGGAAATCCTGCCAATGATCGGCAGGGGGCCTGTCCGCAGTTTCTGTTCCAGTTGCTGGGGAGACAAACCCGCCACAGAGATGGAAATCAGGCTTGTCGGAATCTCCAGCAGGGGAAAGGTGCCGCCGCCGACCTGGGAAAACCCAGGCAGAGTCTTCAGGGTGACAGTTGTGGGGAGTGCTCGTCGCATACGCCTTACGGCTGACTTGGTACGGGACGCAAGCTCGTCGCCGGTCACTGTCAGCATCCGGAGCGAAGGAATCCGCAGCAGGGCCTGCCGTTCGTCCCGGTAAAGGTGCAGAGTCCCCTCAAGTGTTGCAAGGGTCACCTTGTCGACGCGCAGCGCACGCAGCAGGGGATGTTTTTTCATTGATTCCAGGCAGCTTCGTTTGCCGACGAGGATGCCGGCCTGGGGCCCGCCGAGGAGTTTGTCGCCGCTGAAGGTAACCAGGTCTGCTCCTGCTGCCAGGTATTCCTGAACGGTCGTTTCGCCGGGGAGCCCGTGGGCGGAGAGATTTACCAGGCTGCCGCTTCCCGCGTCCACCATAACCGGAACGGAGGATTCCCGGCCGATTGTGACGAGTACCGCGGTGGAGACATCTGAGGTGAAACCGACCACGGCGAAATTGCTGGTGTGGACCTTGAGGAGCAGGGCGGTTTCCGTATTGACGGCCGAGCGGTAGTCCCGGGGATGGGTCCGATTGGTGGCACCGACCTCTCGCAGGATTGCACCGCTCTGCTCCATGACCTCGGGGATACGGAATGATCCGCCGATCTCCACCAGTTCGCCCCGGGAAACGATGACCTCTTTCCCCCGTGCGAGAGCGGAAAGGGCAAGTAGTACCGCGGCTGCATTATTGTTGACCACCACAGCTGCCTCGGCGCCGGTCAGGCTGCAGAGGAGTTTTTCCACATGGACTGCACGGCTGCCGCGTGCCCCTGTTTCCAAGTCGAATTCCAGTGTGCTGTAACCGAAGGCGGCGTCAAGCATAGTGTCCCGAAGAGATTCGGAGAGGGGTGCACGCCCCAGGTTTGTGTGGAGGATGACCCCTGTGCCGTTAATGACTCGCCGGAGTCCGGGAGTATTCGTCCTTGCCAGAGCACTGCGGATCCTCCCGGCAACAGTCTTTTTCTCAAGGGATTCTGGTGCTGCTTCGCCGCGAAGCAACTCGGCGCGTACCAGGTCGAGCGTATCCCTGACAGCCGAGATAACGACCGGACGGGGGTATTCTTCCAGGAAAGACCTGACCTCGGGCCACTCCAGCACTTTGTCTACCTTTGGGATATTTCTGAGCACGAGCGTTCCCTTTCCCCTTTTAGCCGAATGATCTGCTTCCGCACCGTGGCGAAATTCCACTGACCATATACCATAACCAGCTGTTTTTGCGGCCTCATTGTATAGTGTCGGCACCAATTGTCAAGTACAGAAGAGTGGTTGAAGAGCTGCCGGAAGCAGTTCATTTCGTTGAAGTGGTGCCTGGCGTGGTGGAAAGAAAGGTTAACGGGTTCCGGTAAAAGACGGCTTTTAGCTGTCATTTTCGGTTTATCGGATACCCCCTTCGTGATATCGTGTGACAAAAAGGGAGGGTCTTCCATGTCTTCAATACCTGTGGTGGTTCTGGTCGGCACATCGGGCACCGGGAAAACCACCTTCCTTGAGAAGCTGATAAGGGAGCTGAAAAAACGTACCATTACGGTGGGTACGGTCAAGCATCATGACCATGATTTCGATATTGACAAGCCCGGCAAGGATACTTGGCGTCACGCGCAGGCTGGTGCCGATGCTGTTGTGTTGTCGTCGCCGTCAAAAGTTGCTCTGATCCGGAAAGTTGAAGAGGAGCTGACTCTCGACCAGGTGACGGATTTGATCGGCAACGTGGATATTATTCTTGTGGAAGGATACAAGCGGTCCGATAAGCCGAAGATAGAAATACATCGCAGCGCGCATTCTGCGGAGCTTCTCAGTGCTCCGGAAGAGTTGCTTGCCCTGGTGAGTGATGGGGACTGGCAAATCGGTGTGCCTCTTTTCGATCTGGATGATGCCTGTGGTGTTGCAACTTTGCTGGTTGATACGTTCTTGGCCGTCTCCAAATGACCGGCCTCAATCCTTCTCTCCCCCCGCCTGCAACGCCCTCTTGCCTTCAGGGTCAAACCGGTCAACGACTTATGAACCAGGGAGTTGCGTAGCGCAAAAAGCCAAAGAACTTCTGGTTGTTCAGGACAACCGGTCAGGTGAAGTTTCTGCAAGAAGGAGCAGTACCGGCCGCAAACCTCCGAGCCTTTCACCATCCTACCTAGTTTCCATCCGGAAACGGTCCTCGTCCTGACAGCGTCAATCAGCGGTCTTGTTTGTGCGACGTACAGGAGTACGTCTCCGCACAATGCCTTGATTTCCTTGTCAGAACAAAAAAATCCTCGTTTCCGAATTGGAAACCGCTAGTTTCTCATCCGGAGTTTCCGGATGGAAACTACCTAAGAACACTCTGTCTCTCTGCCTTCCCGGAAGAGCTTTTTCACCAAGGCCTCACATCGTATCCAGAAGCGAAAAATACAGCTCAGCTTTGATCGACAACGTTCAGGTGCTCGTGACAGTGTGCCCGAAATTCTCTACTTCCTTCACTGGTAGCTATCGAAAGAAGCGATGAACAGCAAGTCTTGATACATTATTATCGATTTGACTTTGCATCTCCCGCCAGCTTACAGTACTACGTTCAAAAATATGTCTGAGCTCATTCTACAGGTAAGCAAATAGTAGCCGCATGGGACGGAATTCTGGGCAGAGGTCCGTTGCATACGATTCTTTTAAAGCCATGAACATATTCCACGGAAAGGAGGGAAGGGAAATGCTGAGAAGAAAATGCGGTAATCGTCTTCAGATTGGCAGTCGGGCCGAAATATTCGATTGAATGCTGTGAATCCTATTTCTCGTGTGGAAATAATAAAAAGTGAAAGGGAGAATATCTGGAATGGTTAAACTTACGATTGATGGGCAATTGGTAGAAGTAGCGAAAGGTTCGATGCTGATAGATGCAGCCAAGGAAGCGGGGATTTCAATTCCAACCCTGTGCTATCTGGAACAGCATAGTGAAATGTCAGGGGCGAACTCCTCCTGCAGGATATGTGTTGTCGAGGTAGTCGGAAGGAAAAACCTGGCTCCAGCCTGTTCCACACCGGTGATGGATGGCTTGGAAGTGAAAACCGGAACTGACCGGGTATTGGGCGCTCGGAAAATTCTGCTGGAGCTGATGCTTTCCGATCACGAGCAGGATTGCCTTACCTGTGGGAAGGCGGGTAACTGCGGACTGCAGAACCTCTGCTACGAATATGATGTAAAGGAAAGTACTTTCCGCGGGATCATGAGCACCTTTCCTGTTGATGAATCCAACGAATTCTATGTCCGTGATATGAACAAGTGCGTCAATTGCCGTCGTTGCGTCAATGTCTGCACTGCCTACCAGTGCACCGATGCGCTGGACTTCGCCGGAAGGGGATTCAACGCGCATCCGACGCCACCGTTCGACGAACTGGTCCGTGATTCGGTCTGCGCCTCCTGCGGAAACTGCGTTTCAGTCTGTCCTACCGCGGCCCTCATGCCCAAGTCAAAAGACAAATTCCGCTCCTGGGAAGTTTCCAAAACCAAGACGACCTGCTCTTACTGTGGGGTTGGCTGCGAGATGAACCTGCTGGTGAAGAATAACAAAGTCTTGGGCGTTGAGCCGGTCGATGGCCCGGCAAATGACGGTCTTCTCTGCGTTAAAGGGAAATTCGGCTTCAACTTCATTAATCACCCGGACCGCCTGAAAACCCCTCTTATCAAAAAGGACGGCACCTTCGTGGAAGCAACCTGGGATGAGGCGCTCACCCTTATCGCCGACAAAGTAAAATCGGTGAAGGAATCCCACGGCCCCGATGCTTTTGCAGGGTTGGCGTCTGCGAGGGTAACCAACGAAGAGAATTACCTGTTCCAGAAGATGGTTCGCACCGTGTTCGGCACCAACCAGATCGACCACTGCGCCAGGCTCTGCCATGCCTCCACGGTTGCCGGTCTGGCCACCACCTTGGGCAGCGGCGCCATGACCAACAGCATTGCCGAAGTGGTGGACAGCGATGTCATCTTTGTAACAGGTTCCAATACAACGGAAACCCACCCGGTGATCGGCGCCAAGATCCGTCAGGCAAAGCTGAAGGGCGCGAAAATCATCGTGGCTGAGCCGCGGCGCATTGATCTGGTGAAGGATGCGGAGGTGTTCCTCCAGATCACTCCGGGTACCAATGTTGCCCTCTTCAACGGCATGATGAACGTTATCCTGGCTGAAGGTCTGCAGGACAAGGAATTCATTGCCGAGCGGACCGAAAACTTTGATGAACTGGTGGAGGTTGTCGGAAAATACACACCGGAAAAAGTGGCGGAGATCTGCGGCATCAATGCCGAGGACCTGAAGAAGGCTGCCCGGCTGTATG
>JAQUHM010000086.1 GCA_028683595.1 Geobacteraceae bacterium
CCACGACACGGGAAAGAACCAATCGCTTGATAATGCTCACCCCTCAAATCGTCAGGAATGCGGCTGATATGGCCGTTGTTACCCAGAAACAGAAGTGCATTTTCGAGGGGACGGTTTCCGGGGACAAGAAAATTGACCTGGACAAGGAACTGATGAAATGAATACCATGGCCTCCCCTACGGACATGGAATCACTCGCCCAACGTCTTGGGCTTGAATTTGCTGAAAAAATTGATGATTCCCGGGTAGATATCGCTTTTCTGGAACGTCTGCCCCTCCAATTTGCACGAGCAAACAATGTCTTGCCTCTCCAGGAATCTGACGGTAAACTGCAGGTTGCAACCGGCGACCCGTCCAATCTTGCAGTGCTCGATGAATTGCGAGGTCTTTTCGGTCTCCCTCTGGAAATAATCCTGGTGCCTCGCCACACTGTCCTGGAAGCTATCAATCACCTCTATTCCCGGGTGTCCGGTTCTGCCCAGGATGTGGTACAGGAACTGGAGGGGGAAGATCTCTCAACCATAGCCACTGAACTGAATGAGCCCCGCGATCTTCTTGATCTATCGGATGAGGCTCCGGTAATCAGGCTCCTGAATTCCATCCTTTTCCAAGCGGTAAAGGAACGGGCCAGTGATATCCACATCGAACCCTATGAACGGGAGGTTGAAGTCCGCTTCAGGATCGATGGTATTCTCTACAAGATACTCTCCCCTCCCAAAGTGGTCCAGGAAGCTATCATTTCCCGTGTTAAGATCATGGCAGGACTGAATATTGCCGAAAGAAGGCTTCCCCAGGATGGGCGTATCAGGGTTATTGTCGCGGGACGGGATGTGGATATCCGTGTTTCGTTAATTCCTACCTTTTATGGCGAGAGGGTTGTCCTCCGTCTCCTGGACAAGAAGAAGGGGCTGATTTCCCTTGAGGATATGGGCTTGTCCGTTTCAGGTGTCAAGGGAATGGAGAGGCTCCTGGGCCGTAGCAACGGTATTGTTCTGGTCACCGGACCGACCGGTAGTGGAAAGTCCACGACCCTGTATGCGGCACTCAATTACCTCAATTCTCCGGATAAGAACATTATTACCATCGAAGACCCCATTGAGTACCAATTGAAGGGAGTCGGCCAGATACAGGTCAACCCCAAGATCGATCTTACCTTTGCAAATGGTCTTCGTTCTATCCTACGTCAAGACCCCGATATTATCATGGTCGGTGAGATCAGAGATGCCTTGACCGCAGAAATCGCAATCCAGGCAAGCCTTACAGGTCACCTGGTTCTGTCGACGCTCCATACCAATGACTCTTCAACGGCAGTAACCCGCCTTATTGACATGGGGATAGAACCGTTCCTGGTTGCATCATCCCTTTCCGCCATTCTTGCCCAGCGTCTTGTCAGGGTCATCTGTCCCCATTGTCGGGAGGAATACTCCTCGGATCGCGAATATCCCGGCATCACGCTGCCGCCGGTTTTGTACCGTGGAGCCGGCTGTGACGCCTGCTTTGGCCTCGGTACATTGGGGCGTACCGGGATCTACGAGCTGCTCCTTATTGATCCGGAGATCTGCTCCATGATAATCAAGCAAACACCAGCAGGAGTTATTAAAGAGTATGCGGTTACCAAGGGTATGAAAACCCTTAGGGAAGACGGACTTCTCAAGGTTGCCTCCGGGATTACCACCATCGAGGAAGTGCTGCGGGTGACGCAGGAGGATTATGCCGACCTTCAGCTATAGTGCATTCAAAGCTGACGGATCCTCTGTTTCAGGAGTCGTCGAGGCGGACAACCTGCAGGTCGCACGTCAGGAACTCAAGAAATTGGGACTGTATCCACGAGAGCTGTCGGAGGTGCGCCGCGCCGCAGAAGGAAGGATGAAGAGTTTTTTCAGTAAGGGAGTTGCCTTGCCGGAGCTCTCTCTCATGACTCGCCGCCTTTCAACCCTGCTGGGTTCGTCCGTGCCGGTCTTCGAGGCGATTAACACTCTGTATGAGCAGGAAACCCCCGGTCAGTTGAAAGAAGTTCTCGGCAGAATCCGATCGAGACTTGCAGAGGGAGCTAATCTGGCGCGTGCCCTGGCGGAAGATTCTGCAGTTTTCAGCGAAAGCTACGTGAGTATGGTGGCTGCGGGGGAGGCAAGCGGTGCTCTGGAATCCATATTGGACAAATTGGCGGATTTCCTTGAAGAGCAAGAGGCTGTGCGAAGTCGTATCGTGACCTCGCTGGCCTACCCGGCGCTCATGGTCGTCGTCGGAACTGCGGTTATGCTCTTTCTTCTAGCCTTTGTCATTCCAAAAATCATCGTTATCTTCGAGCAGAACAAGGCAACCCTTCCCCTTATCACGATTCTCCTGATCAAGGTCAGCACGCTGCTTAGAAAGGGCTGGTGGCTCCTGGCTGCAGCAGGCATCGGGGCTGTCTATACCTATCGCCGATTGATCAGGCAGGAGAACCTTCGTCTCAAGCGGGATATTTGGTTGTTGCGGGTTCCTCTCATCGGGCCACTGGTGTCTAAATTGATTCTCTCCCGTTTTTCCAAAATACTGGGACTTCTTCTGGCAAGCGGTGTACCGGTAATCAAGGCAATGGAGATTACCGGAGAGGTGGTTGTCAACCGCCACTATCGGAAAGTCTTGCTGAGTGTCCGCGAGGAGCTGGCCGAGGGGGGGAGTCTCTCTGCTTCACTTCGAAATACCGAGCTCTTTCCGCCGATGTTGGTACACATGGTGGCGGTTGGCGAAAAGGGCGGAACCCTTGAGGCAATGCTGACAAAGGCAGGATCTTCATTTGAGAAGGAGTTTGTTGCTTCGGTTTCACGCTTTATGTCCCTTTTGGAACCACTGATGGTCCTGGCAATGGGGATTGTAGTCGGGACGGTGGTTGTAGCGGTTCTCCTGCCGATTTTCCAGTTGAACCAATTGGTCAAGTAGAAAATTACAGAAATTCACAAGTGTTCCACAAGGAAGTAACGGAGGTGTTTGATGGAAAGGTATCTGAAATCTGCCAGAGGTTTTACCCTGATAGAAATAATGGTTGTCATTGTTATTTTGAGCATGCTGGCAATTCTCGTCGGGCCGAAAATTATCGGTCGGACCGATGACGCGAAAATTGCCGATGCAAAGGTCCAGATCAAGAATCTGGAGACGGCGCTCAAACTCTATAAGCTGGATAATGGCAACTATCCTGGGACGGAACAAGGGCTCAATGCTTTGGTGGAAAAGCCGGCTTCTGGTGTAATTCCGAAGCATTATCGAGAAGGGGGCTATCTGGAGCACAAGGATGTTCCCAAGGACCCATGGGATAATGATTATATCTACATTTCACCCGGTGAGCATGGTGACTTTGATCTCTATTCCCTGGGGGCTGATGGGGTTCGAGGAGGGGAGGGCAAAGACGCCGACATAGAGAGCTGGAACCTGCGCTGAGTCCTTGCCGGTAGCGTGGTCGATGACTTTCCTTTTCCTTTACGGGAAGGATTATAGTTTGATGTGTCACAATCAACAGCTGGGTGCAGAGAGTGAGCCTTTTTTGATCGAACAAAATATGGCGGTTGGAAGCCGATCGAATAATCGCTTCGTCCGGCAGAAGGGGTTTACCCTAATCGAGATGACGGTAGTGATCATCATCCTTTCGGTGATGGCATTACTGGTTCTTCCCAGGCTACCCTTTGCCCATGAAAGGGATCTCAAAACATCAGCAAGAACCCTGGCCGCTTCATTGCGCTATCTTGGTGATCTGGCTATATCGACAAAGCAGCACTATCGGCTCCACATCACTCTGCTCAACAATGAAATCACCGTAACACGGGTAATTCCCGAAGGTGACGAACTGGCTGTACATGATGAGGCACTCAATCAACTATCCCTGCTTGAGGGAATAGAGTTCAGCGATATTGTAACTCCACGCCTTGGCAAGGTTGCCGAAGGTGAAGCCGTTCTGGATTTTGGCCCGCTCGGCGTGGAAGATTTCACGGTGATCCATCTCAAGCGCAAAGACGACTCCCACTATTATACCGTGGCTGTGTATCCCGGTAGTGGCCGGGTCACGGTTCTGGAGGGTTATGAAGAGGGAACATTGCCCGAGGGCGATGAGGAGGAAGGCCAGTGAAAGGTTTTACCCTCCTTGAGGTCATGGTAGCCTTGGCCATTATGGCCGGGGTTGTACTAACGGTCATATCCTCGGTAAACTATCATCTCTCGCTTACGACGCGGAACAATGAGGAAACCGTTGCATTATTGCTGGCGCGGGCGAAACTTGAAGAACTGGAACTCCTCGATAAACAGCAACTGGAACAGGCAAAGGAAGGTACCTTTAAACCGGACTGGCCTGACTATTCCTGGAAAGCCGAAATTACCCCGTCTCCTGTCCTTATTTTCAAGACCCTGACAGTCACGGTGACGTGGGGAACGCAGAGGAGAACCCTGTCTCTTGAACATTACCTTCTTCAGGAAAAGTAACAGGGGGTTCACCCTTCTCGAACTGCTTGTTGCACTGGTACTGCTGGTTATTCTCAGTGGTGCTCTCTACGGAACCTATTTTTCCGTGATGCGCGGGAGTGAAGCTGCGCGGGAGCGGACTGAACCGCTCCGTGATGTGCGAGTGGCTCTCGATCTGTTGCGCCGAGAGTTGGCAGCGGCATATTTTGACAGCAATAATAAGCGCCTGTATTTTGTTGTTGAAGATCGCGATATTTTCGGGAAGCCGGCTTCGATCCTTGACTTTACGGCCTTTACCGTTCCGAAATCCGGCTCCGTGCCCTCTTCTGATGTGATGGCCGTGCGCTACAAGCCTGTGGAAAGAGAAGAGCAAAAAATAATACTTTCCAGGCAGACACGGGATATCTACCTGGACTCCAAACCCCTTCCGTATCCGCTTACGGAACAGATTGAGGGTTTTCTTGTTGAGTGTTATGACGGGAATCAATGGGTAAAGAGCTGGGATACAGAGTTAAATGCAGGCCTTCCAAAGGCTGTTCGGATTACACTGTTTTTGCAAGGAAGCGACAAGTCTGTAGGTTTCAGTGCAATCGTGGTTCCGCGGCTGGTTGGGACGTGAGGGGCGAAAGGGGCTTTGCCCTGGTAATAACCCTCATCATTACTGCCCTCCTCGTTGCGGTAACCACCGAGTTTATTCACGATGTTTTTGTGGAAACATCCCTGCTTCACGGGTATGAGGATGCTCAACAGGCGAGTCTGCTGGCCGAGTCAGGCGTCCAGGGCGGCATAAAGGTTCTCAAGCTGGCCTTGAGTGCCCAGGATTATACATCTCTCCTTGATGGCTGGGCCGCTCCCCAGGTTTTCCAGGACGAGAGGGGATCTCTAAGAATCAGCATCAGCGAGGAAAGCAGCAAGCTGGATATCAACTCGATCGTCTTTCCGAACGGCACTCTTAACGAGGACTATTACGGGATTGCCCAGCGTCTGCTGGATAGGCTTGGTCTTCCAACAGACCTGTGTGATTCTGTCGCTGACTGGATCGATACGGATGATTCAACCCGGGCAGGTGGCGCTGAAAGCCCATTTTATCAAGCATTATCGACCCCCTATTTTGCCAAGAACGCTCCGTTGGAAACCTATGAGGAACTGAGGATGGTTTCGGGATTCAATGAAACTATACTCCGAAAGTTGAATCCCTATCTGACGGTGTATGCGGATTCCAACGGGTCGATATATTCCAAGATGAATATCAATACTGCCCCTGTGGAATTGCTTGCTGTTCTTGATGAGCAGATGACCGACGAATTGGCAGCTCGTATTGTGGGGTACCGGAAACAGACTCCCCTAAAGACGCCATCGGAGATTATCCAGGTCCCAGGGATGGAAACGATTGGTATGGCTGTGCAGGGGAAAATTTCTGTCAAGGGATCGGTGTTCCGGATTCAGTCCCGTGCTCAAGTCCGGGACACCATACGAATTATTGAAGCGGTAGTCCGCGTTGTTGGCACAGATTCTACGGTGCTGTACTGGAGAGAATTGTAATGGAACTACTGATAATTGAAGCCGGACGAAGTGCTGTCGGTTTTGTGCGATTCTTGAAAAAAGGGGGGGGATACCTTTTTCAGGGAGGCAAACACAGCAGCCTGGAGGATGATGGCTCTCTTCCTTCGCTCTTGGGGGATCTTGCCGCGGATGATGTAGGGGAACGCAAAGTTTTCCTTTCCCTCGATGCTGAGAATATCTTTTTTCGTGAACTGCACCTTCCGATAACAGATCGACGGAAACAGCGGGAGGTTCTTCCCCTGGAGCTAAAAGGGGAAACTGCTATGGATGTTGAAAAGCTGGTTTTCGATGCTCTTCCCCTTGCAGATGGTAAGGTAATGGCAACATGGGCTGTTGAGGCAGATGTTAAGGAGAAAATTGCATCCCTGAGCGAAGCAGGACTTGAGCCGCAGATTGTGGGCTCTTCCCTGTTTCACTGGCACCAGCTTATTCCAGAGACAGTTGGTGATGTTGCCGTTGCACTTTCAGACGGTTTTTCCCTGGCGGTCTACAGTAAGGGAAAACCGCTACTCTTCCGTTCCTTGGGGGAAGGCAATTTCCTGGATGAAATAACCAGAACGCTTGTCCTTCTTGATGCGGGAAAGGGTGTCCAGGTTGAGCGAGTGCTGCTTCACGGTTCTGCAGCATCTTCTTCGTTAGAGAGGCAGACGAGCCAATTTCCCTTTGCCCCCTTACCGGTTGCCGGAGATCTTGCCGCGGCATTTCCCAGTGAAAACATGGCAATCGAAAATGCCGGTGCGTGGGCACTTGCCATGGATTCGTTGAAGGGCGAACCAATCAACTTCAGGCATGGTGCAATTGCCTATACGGCCGGTAGGGATCGACTGAAGAAAAAACTACTACTCACAGCCATTCTTACTGCACTCTTTCTCGTCCTTCTCCTGGCGGAAACCGGTTTGCGCTACTATTTCGTTAGTAGTGACATTTCATCCCTTGATGGGTCCATCCATCAGATATACCGCGAGGTTTTCCCAACGAGAACGAAAGCCGTAGATGAAGTTGCTGAAGTGAAATCGGAGATACGCAATCTCGGCGGAGTAACTGCATCACAGGAAATTCTCACTGCTCTGGATGGTGTGGCCAAGGCAAAAAACGACGAGATTACTGCAATTTATGAAGCAGAAGTCGATTCCGGTCAAATGAGGCTTAAGGGTGATGCCCGCTCGTTTAATGCTGCAAACAACTTCAAGTCCCGACTTGCACCACTTTTTTCCTCTTCGCAGATGGATGAGGTCAAATCCCGACCGGACGGGAGTGTTTCCTTTTCTTTCCGGGGAACACTGAATGAGGGGACGAAATGAAGAAATATCTCGATCTTCTTAAAGAACAATATGATTCAATGGACCAGAGAATCCGACTGTATTGGGGGATCGGTATTTCTCTCTTTCTCCTTGTCGTTATCCTTTTTACAACGCTGAATGGGCGGATAACCATGCTTGAGAAAAAGCGGAAAGCCAGGGAGAATGATCTTGTAGAGATGATGACTCTCAAGCAGCGTTACTTGTCGGCAAAACTCACTTCCCAAAGATTTGCCGGACGTCTGGCAGGTGTCCGGGCCGATGATTCTCCTGCAAAGATTATCGACGAGATCGGCATAAAGGGAAAGTCGAGCAAGATAACTCCATTGAAAAGCGAAGAACGAGGTGGTTTTACCGAGGATTCTGCTGAAGTGAAACTGGATGGGCTAACCCTGAATGAAGCTGTTAACCTGCTCTATCGTCTTGAAAAAGGGGCGCGACCCGTTCTTATCAAAAAAGCAAATCTCAAAACCCGTTTTGATGACCCGGCGCTCCTGGATCTTACCCTTACCATTGCACTGTTAAAGCCGGCGCCAAAGGGTCAAACATGAGGCGTCGTTCTTTACCTTTGATCATCGCCGGAAGTATCCTTTCACTTGTCCTCTTTCTTACGCTTACTATCATCCTTGTTCCTGTTGGTGAGATCAAAGGAGTTATTACACGAGTCTTGGAAAGAGAAGGCTACCAGTTGCAGGCGGAAGAATTCCATAAATCTTTCCCTCTTGGAATTACCGTACGTAATGCCCAGGTGAGAGATGAAAGAGGGCTACTCCTCAAGCTGGACTCGGCAACCTTTCGATTGAAACTCCTGCCACTTTTTGTCGGATCCATCTCTCTTGCCGCCAACGCACGGATTGGGGATGGTGAGGTGTCGGCGAGCTTTCAGCCTCGCACGCCAGCAATTTCACTTCATTGCGAGAGTGTCCCCCTTCAAGATATTCCCCTGCTTCAGGTTGCCACCGGTGCGAATATGCAAGGAAACCTTTTTCTGGATGGTTCTTTCACTGGCAGAGGGAAAGACTTGCGCGGCGACATGAGGATGGAAATCAAACGGGCCGAACTGAGCGGAATAAAGGTGAGCGGCATGCCACTTCCCGACGCTTCATACGAGACCATCCGTGGAATGTTTCGTGCGTCAGGTGGAAAGGGAAACCTCGAAAGCCTCACCTTTCAGGGTGACGGAATTTATATCAGACTGAAGGGTACTCTTGTCATGACCGTACCATTGGGGATGTCACCTCTTAGCCTGACAATAGAACTGATGCCCAAACCTGATTTCCTCGAGAAACAGAAATTGGTCTTCCTTCTGCTTGCAAAATATCAGAAAAGCCCCGGTTCTTACCGGATTCCCGTTACCGGGACACTGATGAGTCCTGCCATCCAGTAACCTCAGGATACTAATCTCCCCAGTATTTCCCCCATTCTTTTACCGGTTGCGCCAGAGCGCATTTTCAAGTCGATACTGTGCTGTTTTTGCACGTTGTTGACGCAATCGTATCCTCATGTTTCAGGGACGAGAGAGTTCGCACCCGCTCCACGACAGGCGGATGCAAGTAGTAGATTGCTGCATAGAGAGGATGGGGGTGAAGGTTGGAGAGATTGTCTCGGCTCATCTTTACAAGGGCTGAGGCAAGCGCATCGGGTGTTTCTGAAAGGGTCGAGGCATAGTGGTCAGCCTGTCGCTCCTGTCTTCTGGAAAGCACGTTCCCAAGGGGAGAAAAAACTGCCAGGAGGATGGAGAACAGAAATCCGAGAAGTACCAGTTGGGCAGGGAAAGAGACCATTTCCATACCGAAAAGCGCTGGGAGGCTGCCCTCCCTCAAGAGGTAAGAGGACGCATAGCAGGAGAGAAGGGCTATTGTTTCAGTCGCAATGAGGCGTTTCAGGAGATGGTGTGCCTTCCAGTGTCCTGCTTCATGGGCAAGTACCGCAAGAATTTCCTGCGAGTTCAGACGCTCCAGCAGCGTGTCGTAAAGGACTATACGCTTTACCTTCCCGATACCGGTGAAATACGCGTTCGAGTGTTTGCTGCGGCGGGAGGCATCCACTTGCAGTACTCGGCGTACTTCAAGCCCTGCAAGGCCCATGAGAGACTGAATCTCTTTTTTCAGTATTTCTGAGTGGAGCGGCTCGAATTTCGAAAACAGGGGTTCTATGACACAAGGCGGCAGGTAGATGAGTGACAGGGATACAAGGGTCAGGAATAGCCAAACCCAGAGCCACCACCCTTGAGGGGTTACCAGTATCAGCTTGAAGGCTCCTGCTACCAGCAGGGAGATGAGGAGCAGGCTCAGCAGCGTGGACTTTAAAAAGTCGTTTGCCCAGATAGCCGGGGTCATGGTATTGAACCCATAGCGGTTTTCCAGGGAAAAATTCCAGTAAAGACTGAACGGAATGTCAAGAAAAGCTTGAGTCAGCTGAAGAAGAGTGAAGAAAAGGATTCCCTGAAGGATAAATGAGTCTGAAAGAGAGGTGACCCAGCGGTCGAAGGGTTCAAGTACCCCGCAGAAAAGGAACAGGACGACCAGCATGGTGCAGAACATGGTTTCCACGAGTTTCAGGCGATTGCTTTCAATGGTGTAGGCTGCTGCCTTTTGCAGGGTTTCCCGGGTAAGGCACTCTTCGAATCCCGGGGGAACTTCCGTACCATGACGCTTGAGAAAGTTCAGATTTAACCAGGCAAGGGCGAATTCACTTGCCTGGAAGAAGAAATAAGCGAGAAGAAGGGCTATCTTCATGGATTCGGAAGATTTTCGCGGGAGGTATGCTAGTGGAATGTTTTTAAAACATATTTGCCGATTCGAATGGCTTGATATTCGGGAATCATTGCCTCAGTGAATTGGGGCATTCCCGGCCCAGGGTTCCTCATTTTCTCCATGATACCTTCCGGTGTTGTAATCATGTTTGCTTGGAGGTCGGCAGATTTCAGGGTTTTTGAAGGTGTTATGGTATTGGATCCGTCGGGGTGGCAGCCAGCGCAGTGTAAGGAGAACAGTTGTTTCCCGGAGGTTGATCCTTGAGTGTCGCTGCAGCCCGGGAAAAGGGTGGTTATGAGTGTTGCCAGTACGAAGAGGAAGAGTGCCGGTAAATATTTCATGAGAGAACCTCCCTTCGGCAGTAACCATCAAAGTTTCGAGGTTATGAATTCCTGCTCAAGATCTTTTTCGCGGTATTAACAAACTCGCTTTTCGGGTATTCCGTAACGAGTCGACTCAGTGACTCCTTTGCCTTGCCCACATTCCCGTTATCGAGATAGGCTTTTCCGAGGAAAAAGAGAGCTTCGTCAGAACGGGGACTTTCCGGATATTTTTGTAAAGCATATTCAAAGCGACCGATTGCTGCTACATACTTGTCGGTGCGATAGTAAAATCTGCCAACGTACATTTCATGGGCAGCCTGCCTGGTTTTGGCTTCAGCCAACGTTTCGCGCACCTTTTGCGTCATGTCGGAGTCAGGATACTGCTGGAGGAACATGTCGAACAGGGTTACAGCATTCTTGGTCGGGGTTTGGTCAACATCAATCTTTTTGACTTGGTAAAAATTGCTTAGACCCTGCATGTAGAGTGCATAGGGAGCTTTCGGGTTCTTCGGGTGGAGCTTACGGAAGTTTTCGTATTCTGCTGCTGCTTCAATGTAGTTCTCATCGTGGTATAGCGCGTCGGCAAGCTTCAGCTCGACTGCTGTCCTGAGGAGTGGTGAAGTAGTGCTATCTTTTGCCTTGCGCCATTTTTCTGCGGCAGCTTCATATTTTTTCTTGGCATAAAGATTCTCGCCCTGCTTGAACAATGTTTCTGGAGGAAGCTTAAGCTTGTTGTTGGCGCAGGACGTGGCAAGAACCAGGATGGTAAGAGCGAGCGCGATTCTTTGAAGCATACAAGCTCCTTATCGTTTCATGATACGGCTAATAAACTGAATACCTACTCTTGTTAGTAGAGAAAAAGCGCCAATTTGTCAATGCAAAGTTACCGTCTGCAGAATATCGGAAACTGCGAAATGTGACATCAGTGCCACATTTCGCAGTACTCTTAGCGTGTGTGCCGCTTTCTCTTCGTGGGGTCGAGTTCTTTTTTCCTCAGTCTGATGGAGCAAGGAGTTATCTCAACCAGCTCGTCGTCATCGATAAATTCGAGAGCCTGTTCAAGTGTCAGAAGTCGTGGCGGTGTAAGTTTGATGGCGTCATCGGAACCTGACGCTCTAACGTTTGAGAGCTTTTTCCCTTTGCAGGGATTTACGTCCAGATCGTTGTCCTTGGCGTGCTGACCAATGATCATGCCACCGTAAACTTCCGTTCCCGGTCCGATGAAAAGCACTCCGCGCGGCTGCAAGGTATCCAGGGAATATGCAGTGGTTTCACCTTGTTCCATAGCTATCAGAACCCCATTCTTGCGTCCGGGGATGTCACCTTTATAGGGAGCATAGCCGTGAAAGGTATGGGTCAGGATGCCCGTTCCACGCGTTTCGGTGAGTACTTCGCCGCGGAGACCGATAAGTCCTCGTGCCGGGACCAGAAATTCGAGACGAATAACCTCGCCAAGTTGGTGCATGGCAACCATTTCGCCTTTCCGGGGGCCCATCTTTTCGATAATGGTTCCCTGGTGTTCCGCAGGGACGTCGACGACCAGATACTCAATCGGTTCCTGTTTCTGTCCGTCAATGTGACGCAGAATTACTTCCGGCTTGGAAACCGCCATTTCGAATCCTT
>JAQUHM010000087.1 GCA_028683595.1 Geobacteraceae bacterium
ATCGCTGGTTCGTTTGTCGTAAAAATAGCCTCCCTGGTAATAAAGCTGGAGCCTCAGATCGTTGTCCGACTGAAACGGTGCCACCGGGATCCGAATTCCCGCGCCGAGCCATCCGGAGACGGTTCCACAGGTAACGGAGCTTGACGTGACTTCTTTCCCGTCCTTGATCTCGGTATCGGCAAAGGGAATAGTATTGTTCTCAAAGTGACCAAGGAGTTGGAAGCTGCCGATGTTTCTGGCAATATCCACCTCATTTACGAATACCCCGATTATACTCCGGAGCCACCATTTTTCCGATTGGTGACGCCAGTAGAGGGCAGCGATCGGCAAGGCACTGTTTCCTCCGACATCGGGTGCATAGAAGTTTGCGCCCAGGGTCAGGGAGCGAACATTCTCGCGATTCCGGGAAGGGATAGCGATGGTTCTGCCCAGAAAGGTTGTCGCGTATGCCTCGCCGGCCAGAGGTGTATGATAGGGGAGGGCAACCTTGATTCCGGGATTTTCTTCTTCCCGGGCGGCTTCGCATGAGGTGTCTCCCCAAGCGAAGAACGCGGCTAACAAGGGTACGAAGATCAGAAAATTCAATGCGGCAATGTGATTTTTCCCGAGTCGCGATGCTGCATGCAGAAATCTCATGTTTCCCCCCTGGTCCCGGGTACAGCCACATTGAACGGGTTGTCCCCTCTAGAAACAGATAGTCCACGCTTGCCGAATGTCAAGGGACAAGGGAAAAAGTGCCGCAAAGAGGATCAAATCGAAGTGTGTGATGTTCACTGAACAGATGCAACAGGGGCGTGCCGGCCGGCTGAGCCCCTGTTGCTGGTTGGGATGTGGAATTCTTGCGAAACGGGGACAGGGGTGGAAGGTGTCACTTTCCGCAGCACTTTTTGTACTTGAGGCCGCTGCCGCAGGGACAGGGATCGTTTCGTCCGACCTTTTCGACGATGATCGGCGTTGGCTTCACTACGCTACCGTCGGTGAAGTACCAGCGTCCATTCTCACGGGTGAAATGGCCGCATTCATGATGTGCGCGCGGGATGCCGTTCTCGCGGAAACGGGCGATGAATTCCACCTCGCCGACGGTGTCGTCCGGGCCGCCCTGCCGGGTGCCGATGATCTCGAGACCCTGCCATTCCGATTTTTCCGCCCATACTTTTGTCCCTTCGTGATCATAACCTTTCCGATGATCCGGGTGGGTGCTTTCGAAGATGAAATCGGTTGCCACTTTTGTATAGGCCGAATAGCGTGCCCGCATGAGTTGTTCCGCTGTTTCGGCGTTTTGCGCTCCGGTTATGACCGGTTCGCAGCAATCCGGATAGGAAGCACCGCTTCCACAAGGACAGCTGTTCATAGGTATTTCTCCTCCATGGGTATTTTGAGATTGCGGGAACAGACTAAACTGTTCATGTCATGGTGTGAGACGATAGCACATCTTGGCATTTCGGGCAATCGTGTCTGCCTTCTTGCGGGAGTAGGAAGGTTATGAGTCAAATCTGTATCAGAACCCTTGGTATTTCACGGCAATCAGGCTGATAATTCCGTAGCGGGCCAGCTTGCCAATCAGAACAAGAACGACGAATAGTGCGAATTGAATCCGCAGCACTCCCGCCACGAAACAGAGGGGGTCACCCACAACGGGCACCCAGGAGAAAAGGAGCGACCACAGCCCATATTTCCCGAAGAGCGTTTCCGCCTTGCATCGCGACTCGTCACTGATGCGGAGAACCCGGTCGATGAGGAAAGGACCTCCGTAGAGTCCAATTCCGAAGGTGGTGCACGCGCCCAAAGTATTGCCAGCGGTGGCAACCGCTATGGACAGCACCGGGTCCATGCCTTTTACCACCAATGCTGCGAGAAGCCATTCTGAACCAAGGGGGAGAATGGTTGCGGCGAGAAAACTCAGGAGAAAGAGTGCCGGGTAGCCGTGACTGTAGAGGAAGTTTTCCATTGTTGGTCTTGCCTCTCTCGAGAAGGGTCGTATCACGTTGCCCGGACATCATACCGGTTGTCAGCCTGATCGTAAATACCATTGAATTGAAAAACGCCCCGTGCAGGGGCGTTCTATTCGTCACTGGAGTGATTTCTGGAAGGAGAGGAATTGCCGGGTGACGGATCAGTAGCGTCCGGGAGGCGGTGCAAAACCTTCTCCTTCCCACATGCGGTTGCGAGGTTCCGGTGTCGGGCCGCAACGGATAATCCCTTTTTTGCAGAGGGTGGAGCGCCACTCGTATTTCAGGAAAATTTTCTCCACAGCCTGCGATTCCGGTTCGAATGCCACGATCGTTGACGGTGAATATTCCTCCCTGCCGTAGCCGGTGCCAGCGCTTTTTTCCTCTGCACGTGCGGCTGGCGCTGCGGAGCCGGCCGATTTGTTACGGCTCAATTCCTGGGAAGAGTCATGCCAGGGAGGGTTGTAACGGCGCACTTCCGGATAAACCGCCATGGCGATTACTCCCATTGCCGATTCGTCCCGGAACGAGGCGGCATAGGAATCGGCTGCAGTGGTAAAGAAGAAGCGATTGATCCGGTCGCTTCCTGTTCGCCATCCGGAGAATTCACCTGATTCGTAGGGTTCCAGGATGTACATCCTTTCGTTGTTGCGCAGCCAGGATTTCTTTCCCGAAATAATGTTCCTGCCGTCAACCGCGACCACAATGCCGATGCGCCGGTTGAGCCTGTTGCTCACCATGATGCTGTAGTTTTCACCCTTTACTGCTTCGGCATAGGCCTTCTGCACCTGATATCCCGATGCTGCCGGATACAGGGGGAGAATTCTGCCGCTGTCGGTCCGAAGCTGCACCTCCACGTCGCTGCCGATGGTTCCTGCCTGTGCAATCGTGGTAATTCCCAGAAAAAACGCCAAAACTGCAATGATTTTCATGATACCCTCCTTGTTCCTGGATTGATGTGTCCTTATGCTTTCTTAGACAGGAGAACAGGGCAAATAGTTCCGAAAATCATCCGGAGATTTTTCTGACTCAAGAACAGGGCTATCCTTCTCCTTTCTCGCGGAGGGTATTGGTGGTATAGTAGTGGCCTGAACCAAATCGATACCTGCCATTTCCCTGACAGAAAGAGAGGACAGATGTCCGAGAGTCCCCATCCGTTTCAGTCCCTGACCCCCGGCTTTATCATGGATGCGGTGGAAAGCCGCGGTTTTCGTTGTGACTGTCGTACCCTTGCGCTGAACAGCTATGAGAATCGTGTCTACCAGGTGGGTGTCGAGGACGGTGCCCCCTTCATTGCGAAGTTCTACCGCCCCGGACGATGGAGTGATGAGCAGATTCTTGAGGAACACAGTTTCTGCCTTGAGCTTGTGGAGCATGAACTGCCGGTGGTTGCTCCCTGGAGGGATTCCCATGGCGAAAGCCTGTTCCGCCATGATGGCTTCCGCTTTGCGCTCTATCCGCGGCAGGGAGGACATGCCCCCGAATTTGATAACCTTGACAATCTTTGTGCCCTTGGCCATGCGCTGGGGCGTATTCACCGTATCGGTGCTATAAGGCCCTTCCAGCACCGACCGGTGCTGGATGTGGAAAGCTTTGGCCATGCGAGCGTGGCTCTCATCAGCGAGCGCTGTATTCCGGAAGAGTACCGGGCGAGCTATGAGGCGGTGACCCGCCAGCTCCTGGAAGGGATAGAGGCGGTGTTTGCCGAGGCAGGTGAGGTTCGTTTCATCCGGGCGCATGGCGACTGCCATGCGGGGAATATTCTCTGGCGCTCCGGTGCTCCTCATTTCGTGGATTTTGACGATGCCCGCATGGCCCCTGCAGTGCAGGACCTCTGGATGATGCTGTCGGGAGAGACGTCTCGCCGGAATGCCCAGCTGGCATCCTTGGTGGAGGGGTATCGCGAGTTCTGTGATTTTCAGCACCGGGAACTGCTGCTGGTCGAGGCACTGCGAGCCCTGCGCATGCTTCACTACAGCGCCTGGCTTGCGGCACGCTGGGAAGATCCCATGTTCCCTCAGACCTTCCCCTGGTTCAATACCGTACGCTACTGGGGAGAGCATATTCTGGCGCTGCGCGAACAGCTTGCCGCCCTTTCGGAGCAGCCGCTGGAGCTGCAGTGAGGGAAGGGGCAAAAAGTAGGGAATTAATTCAGGCATGTATGAATCGGGAATCTGATGGACTTCAATCTTCCGCTGTGGTTGTAGTGGTTCCCTCTCCCTGAGGGAGAGGGTGCGGGGAATTGCTGCTTTTGCAGGTTGGGGGATGAAAGTTGTTTTTTGCCGACGCAGTGAGGTTTTGTCATTCCCGAGAGTCTAATCGGGAATCCACATGGCAACGCATGAATATTTGGTGAAGTTACTCGGGAGGTAGGTAAATGCTGTTGGAAAAGGAAAGAAGTGAGATTGTCCGATTTGGCAGGAAGATGCTTGCTGCGCGTCTGACATCCGGAACGGGAGGCAATCTGAGCATCTGCGATCGCGACAAGGGTCTTGTGGCAATCAGTCCGAGCGGTATCGAATACGAGGATATGTTGCCTGCTGACGTAGTGGTGGTTGATAGCGCGGGAATGGCGGTGGAGGGCACGAGGAAGCCCTCAAGCGAACTGGGGTTTCACCTGTCTCTCTATCGGCAGCGTCCTGATATCCAGGCGGTCGTTCATACCCATTCGGTCTATGCTACGACAATTGCTTGTCTGCATTGGGAGATACCCGCTGTCCATTATCTAGTGGCCTTTTCCGGCCGAAAGGTACCCTTGGCACCCTATGCAACCTTCGGCAGCGAAGAACTTGCCGCGCATGTTGCGGCGACCATTGGCGACTATAATGCCGTGTTGCTGGCAAACCATGGCTTGGTGACCGTTGGTCCGAACCTGGCAACAGCTTTTGCCGTGGCCGAGGAGATCGAACTGGTTGCCCAGATCTATTACCAGTCGAAATGTATCGGGGAACCGGTCATTGTGCCGGACGAGGAGATGTCCACAGTAATCGGAAAGTTTGCCACCTATGGCCAGAAGGGTGTCGAAACCCTTACCGGAAGCGGTGGGTGAAGGTTGCGGATTACAGCCAGCCCCGCTTCTTGAAGATATAGATCGGCAGGATTGCGGAGAGAACGATCAAAAGGAGTGCTATCGGATAACCCATCTTCCATTCCAGTTCAGGGAGAAAGCGGAAATTCATGCCGTAAATGCTGGCGATGAGGGTCGGCGGCAGGAAAATTACCGACATGACGGTAAAAATTTTTATTACCTTGTTCTGTTCCATGCTCATATAGTTCAGGAACAGGTTCTGGAGATAGTCGAGTCGCTCGAAGTTGAAGTTGGCCGAAATGACAAGGGAATTTACGTCCTTGATCATCATGGAAAGCTCTCTTTTCTGGGCATCGGAAATCATGGTACTTTTCAGAAGAGACGAGAGAACGCGCTGTTTGTCCGTCAGGTTTTCCCGGAAGGTAATGTTGATGTCCTCGTAGGAAGTGATGTATTGGAGAAATTCGCTGGGCTCGTGGAAGGAATGGGCGTCTTTCCTGCCAATGGTGACAATCTCCTTCGAGAGATGTTCGATGAGGTCGGCATCAATATCCACCCGCATGGCGAGAATTCCGGACAAAACGTCGCCGCCGGAGTGGAAGGCGCGTGGTGTGAGCCGCAGTTTGCGGGAGAACTCCATGAAGAGCCGGTGTTCGCTGAAGCGGATCGTGGTGAGAAAGGAATCCTTCAGGATGAAAGACACGGTTTCACTATTGATTTTTCCCTGCTCCTTGACCAGGAAAGAGGTGTTGATCCAGATGCCGCCTTCGTCCTCCCAATATCGGGAACTGTACTCGATTTCTTCCGATTCCTGGCGGGTTGGCAGTTCCAGCTTCATGGCTCTTTCAACGGCGATACACTCATCCGGAGTGGGTGAAATCATGTCGAGCCAGAGAAGGGTTGATGTATCGATCGAATCCAGGTGTTCCAGTTCCACCGTAAGTGACAGTATGGCGTCTTCCGTGTGCAGGTAAGCCTTGATCATGGTTAATTCCCATCCGTAGTTTGAACTGGAGGATATCTTTGCTCGGGGTGGGGTGCAATCCCTTTACGCTACTCCAATCATCCCGTTGAGAGTACTCAACGCGACCTGAAAGGTCAAGGTGAAAGAGGCTACGAGAGCATCTCCCGGATGATTGCCAGCATGTCTCGTGGTTTCAGTGGCTTCTGGATCAGTCTGTACCCTTTGGAGAGCAGTCCCTGCTGGCCGAGAATGTCCCCGGTATAGCCACTCATGAAGAGGATTTTTGTCTTGGGACTGCTCCGCAGGATCTCATCGCAGGCATCTTTTCCATTCATGCGCGGCATAATGACGTCCATCAGTACCAGGTTGATATCATAGCGATTCTGCTGAAATTTTTCCACTGCCTGGATGCCGTTTTCCGCTTCGATGACCTTGTAACCACTTTCGAGCAGGATGGTTTTTGTCAGGGACCTGACGGCATCTTCGTCTTCGGCAAGAAGAATCACTCCTTTCCCTGCCGGAGGGGGCGTCATTTCCTTCTTGTCTTCGCTGTCGGCGTCTTCTTCGATTCTGGGCAGGAAGATTCTGATGGTCGTGCCCACGTTGATTTCGCTGTATACGGTGATATGGCCGTTATGCTGCTTGATGGCTCCGTAGACGATGGCGAGTCCGAGACCCGTTCCTTTACCCATTTCCTTGGTGGTGAAGAAAGGTTCGAAAATGCGCGACTTTGTCTTCTGGTCCATACCATTTCCGGTGTCGGATACGGAGATGACAGCGTATTCACCGACCTGGCCGTAGCCATGGGCGCTGACGAATTTTTCGTCAAAGTACGTTGTTTCTGTAGCGATATGAATCCGGCCGTCCACAGGGATCGCATCGCGGGCATTGGCCACAAGATTGATGAGCACCTGCTCGATTTGTACTTCATCGGCCAGTATTACAGGATCCGGGTCGGGAAGAGTGAAGCAGATTTCAATATTTTCCGGAACCAGCTTGCTGAAGAGCTTGGCTGATTTTTTTACGGTTTCGTTGAGGTGAATCCGTCGTGGGTTCATGATCTGTTCACGGCTGAAGGCGAGCAGGCTCTGGGTCAGGTTTGCTGCCCTGTCCGCTGCGTAGGCTATCTGGTCGGCGTGGGCGAGGAGTTCACTGTTGCCTGCCAGTCTGGTCTGCAACAGATAGCTTCTGCCGATAATGGCGGTGAGGATATTGTTGAAGTCGTGTGCGATTCCTCCTGCGAGTTCACCCACAGCTTCCATCTTCTGGGCTTGCCGGAGCTGGTCTTCCAGTCGTTTGCGATCAGTGATGTCTGTATAGGTGCCCACCATCCTCAGGGGAACTCCAACTTCACTTCGTGCCATCACCTTGCCGCGGTCCAGAATCCACTTGAATGAACCGTCCCGGCAGCGAAGTCGATGCTCGGTCATGTAGAGCGGGGTTTCGGAGCGGAGATGTCTTTTTATCTCTTTGAAGACCCATTCCCGGTCATCGGGGTGGACAAGCTTTTCCCAGAGATTTTCGTTTTCGTCAAAATCATCAGGCCCGAATCCCAGGATATTTTTCCATTGATCGGAATAATAGACTTTTCCTGTAGTGATATCCCAGTCCCATACTCCATCTCCGCTGCCTTCCAGGGCAAATTGCCATCTTTCCTCGCTTTCACGAAAGGATTTCTCCGCTACTCGTCTCTCCGTTATGTCCCGGAAGTAGCTGAGGACGGCCTGCTGTCCTTCAAACTGAATTACCCGGGCCTTCACCTCCGTGGGGATGACTCTGCCGTCGCTTGCCACGGTATCTGTCTCAAAAACCAGCGAACCATGCATGAGTATTTCATCCATCTTTTCCGGAATCCCGGTGAATTGGTTTTGTGGGGAAAGGTTGCAGGGAGGCATGTCCATCAGCTGTTGCCGACTGTAGCCGAGCCATTGGCCTGCCATGTCATTCACTTCGAGGACTCCGCCATCTGGAAGGTGGATGAAAATGGCGTCGGGGGCATGGTCGAAGAGCATTCTGAACTTCCGCTCCGAATGCGCCAGGCGCTCCTCCATGCCCTTCTGCTCGGTTATCTCCCGGACAATCTCGAAGCCGGCAATGATTGTCCCCTGGCTGTTCCGGATCGGTGATGCCGTAAGGTGGAAATAGCGCTCGGACTCCCCGTCGCTAATGCATCGTTCCGCTTTGTGGATTCTACCGTCTGTAAAAGCTTCTCGTAGAGGGCAGCCATCGCAGACCTCGATTTTTCCTTCGTAGGCGTTAAAGCAGTGCTTTCCTTCGAAGTTTCCCCTCATCTCTTTGAGGAGCCGGTTCTGGTAAATGATGCGGAACTCGGTATCATGGACGGAGACTCCGTCGCCGATCGCCTGGACCATGGCTTCGTAGCGGGCCTTTTCTTCTTCAATGGAGGTCTGTGTCGTCAACAGCTTTCTGACATGATAGCGAACCAGCAGGTAGAGAACAAACGATGTCAGGGCAACATAGGCAAGCCCCTTGGCTATTTCCATATGGAGAATGCTTGACGTGCTGTCAAAAAGCTGCATGAGGAGAGTGTCGGAAAGAAAAATCCAGGCGGCGCCGAAAACGGCATATGCAGTGACGATGTTAAGCGGAATCCTGTTTCTCGGGAACATGCGGTACCTCCCGTGCTTTTACGGGCCTATCGTCTGCATAGTAACTGTATCACAGATTTGCGGTGGGTCATGTGAGGAAGATAAGAAAAATCTTTACTATCCGGAGATGATATTTTAATACCTTGAAATACTGGTTTTCTCGCTTAGAATTATACAATTGTCTCAATATAGGTAATTTTCATCCGGAAACGGTTCTTTTTTGCCTTGACTGCGTCAATCAGCGGTCTTGTTTGTGCGACATACAGTAGTACGTCTCCGCCAACCCCTTGATTTTGACTCGTCCTACGGGCAGCCGTTGCTGTCAACTTTTGCAGGCAAAGGTTTCTTGTCAGGACAAAAAAATCTTCGTTTCCGCATTGGAAATTGCTTGTTTCCCATCCGGAGATTCCGGATGGGAATTAGGTACAAAAATCAAAGGATATGGAAGTCTCAGCATGGTCGGAGACTCTGCTAGAGGTGTGAAAGGAGACGCTACATGGCTTCACTGGAAGGAAAGAAGGCACCTGACTTCGAGCTTGAAGGAAGTGATGGAAAAAAGCATGCTTTACGTGGCTACAGCGGAAAAACAGTTGTCATCTATTTCTATCCGAAGGATAATACCCCTGGATGTACGAAGGAGGCCTGCAGTTTTCGGGATCTCCACCAGGATCTGCTGAAGCTTGGAGTGATACTTTTGGGTGTCAGCAAGGACAGCCTCAAGTCCCATGACAGGTTCATCCGCGATTTCGGCCTTCCTTTTGTGCTGCTCTCTGATCCTGACGCAAAAATGATGCAGGCTTATGGCGCATTCGGGGAGAAGGTCATGTATGGCAAGAAGACCATGGGCACGATCCGTTCTACCGTTGTGGTAGGCCCGGATGGCATGGTGGTCAAACACTGGCAGACAGTGAAAAAGGCCGAGGATCATCCGGCGGTTGTGGCTGATTTCCTCAGGGAAATGTGACGAACCCGTTTTGTTGGCAAGAAGGGGAAAATTTGCATGTCTGAAAACAGTACGAAACCAATTGTTTTGAACGATGAAAATTTCTCGGATATCATGAAAGGAACCAACCTTCCTGTACTGGTTGAATTCTGGGCGCCATGGTGTCACCATTGCCAGGTGCTGTTGCCGGTCATCGATCAGGTTGCGACAGAGTTGACGGGAAAGGTGGTTGTGGGACAGGTCAATTGTGATCTGAGTGAACGGCTCCCGGAACAATACAATGTAGAGGTGATACCGACCCTGTTCCTCCTCAGGGCTGATGAGGTGCTCGGCACCATCATCAATCCCAAGGACAAGGCCTCCCTGCTTTCATGGGTCGGTGAGCTGATCGGATAAGGGGATTTTCTTGGCGTCATCATCAGGACCAGCCATATCCGGGCACCTGTCCGCGATTTCTGAGCTTTTTCCCCTTGTGGTCTATACGGCCATGGCCTTGATCCTGGTGGGGGGGCTTCTGTTTGGGGCCTGGTGGTTGGGGGAGAAGCGCACCGGTTTTAACAAGGGTGCCGCGTACGAGTCGGGAGTTCTTCCTTCCGGCTCGGCCCGCTTGGCCTATCCGGTGCCTTTTTACCTGGTAGCCATCTTCTTCATTGTATTTGATGTGGAGTCGGTTTTTATTTTCATCTGGGCGGTGGCCTGGGACTTGCTCGGCATCCCGGGACTCATCCACATCACCGTGTTCATCACCGTGCTCCTGCTTGGGCTGCTTTGGCTCTGGCGCAAGGGGGGACTGGACTGGGGACCGAAGAAAAGTACAACGTTCACTGTTCAAGGTTTGGAGACAACGGCCGATACAAAGTTCTGAGGGTATTGCCCCAGGCTCCAGTCCCCTGCCACTGGTCTCGATCCCCGAACCTCGAACCTCGAACCTTGGCAAACCTAGACGCGAGATCCTATGTCTGAACAGGAATCCATCACACATCCCGATATCCTTCTGACCCGCCTTGATGATCTTATCAACTGGGGGCGAGCCAATTCTCTCTGGCCGATGTTCTTCGGCCTTTCCTGCTGTTTCGTCGAAATGATGACCTCCTTTACTTCCCGGTATGATATTTCCCGTTTTGGCGCCGAAGTTCTGCGCGGTACCCCCCGCGAGGCAGACCTGATGGTGATTGCTGGCACGGTTTTCAAGAAAATGGCCCCGTCGGTCTTGCGTCTCTACGAACAGATGGCCGAGCCCCGCTGGGTTATCTCCATGGGGAGTTGTGCTAATTCCGGCGGCATGTATGACGTGTACAGTGTGGTCCAGGGTGTTAACCAGATTCTGCCGGTGGATGTCTATGTGCCCGGTTGTCCGCCCCGGCCGGAGGCCTTCCTCCAGGGGTTGATGCAGCTCCAGGAAAAGATCCGCCGTGAGGAAAGGCCGGCCCGTTCCGTGCTTCATCTTGGTGGCGGGTCCCAGGGGACCACCGCTCCGGTTCTTACGGATGGGGAAAGCAAGTCGAGGGATACGCGCGGTCCGGGTATGGAGAGGATCGCCATCCGCGGGGCTTCGCTGACGCATCCGAAGTTCTGGATGCCCAGATCAGATGAGATGTGGCGCCCGCCCGCTTCCCGGCACCCATTTCCGGCATTCGGTCTCGAGGGTGAGCTGGAAAAGGCCTTCAATGGCCGGGTGAGCGAGGATGTTCATGCTACCGACATGCCCACCTACCGGGTGCCACCGGAGCTGGTGCCGGAGGTGCTGAGCTACCTGAAAAACCGCAACGGCACTTCCTTTGGCCGGCTGGAGGATATTGCTGCCGTTGATGATTCCCTCCGCCGAGAGCGGGGAGAGCACAAGGACTTTACCCTCAATTACCACCTTCTTTCCTTTGATGTTCCCGGACACCTTCGCATCAAGACCGAACTGGAAGGCAGCTACCCTGCACTACCCACAATAACGGACATCTGGCCAGCAGCTTCCTGGTATGAGCGGGAGGTGTACGACATGTACGGCATCCGTTTCTCCGGCCACCGGGATCTTCGCCGCATCCTTATGCCCCACGATTGGGAAGGACATCCCCTGCGCAAGGAGCATCCCTTTCGCGCTACCGAGATGCTTCCCTATACGACGGAGGATGCCCGCCGTCACCAGCCGCTGCCGGCGGAGGATTTCTTCGACCGGGTGGATGAAGAGACCCTGATCCTCAACCTGGGCCCCCAGCATCCCGGTACGCACGGAATACTCAGGGTAATCCTCAAACTGGATGGCGAACAGGTGGTCGATGTTGACACCGATATCGGCTACCATCACCGGGGCGCGGAAAAAATGGGGGAGCGCCAGTCGTGGCACCAGTTCCTGCCGTACACGGACCGTATCGACTACCTGGCCGGTGTGCAGAACAACCTTGCCTATGTCGGTTCCGTGGAAAAACTCTGCAGCATAACCGTCCCGGAACGGGCGGTCGTTATCCGGGTGATGCTGTCCGAGCT
>JAQUHM010000453.1 GCA_028683595.1 Geobacteraceae bacterium
TCCCAGTCGAGAGCCTTGCGCGCCCTGCTCATGGCAATGTCCTTTTCCAATGCGCCGGGCAGACCCTTGACGATGTCGGCGGCATGGGCAGCGATGCGAGTCGCCATTACCCCGTCATGCACGTCCTTAACCGTGGGCAAGCAAAGATGCTCACTGGGGGTAACATAGCAGAGAAAATCGGCCCCAGCGCTGGCAGCAATGGCACCGCCGATCGCGCAGGTGATATGGTCATAGCCCGGGGCGATGTCGGTCACCAACGGGCCGAGGACGTAGAAGGGGGCACCGTGGCAGAGCCGTTTCTGCAACTGGACATTAGCCTCAATCTGGTTCAGCGGCACATGGCCCGGACCTTCAATCATGACCTGAATACCGGCGTCCCAGGCCCGCTGGGTCAATTCGCCGAGGATAATCAGTTCATGTATCTGGGCACGATCGGTGGCATCGGCCAAACAACCGGGGCGAAAGCCATCGCCCAGCGACAGGGTAGCATCATAGGGCTTGACCAGTTCCAGCAATCGGTCAAAGTGTTCGAAAAGCGGATTTTCGGCATTATTGCGGGTCATCCAGGCTATGGTGAAAGAACCACCGCGCGAGACGACTTCCATGATCCGCCCTTCGTTGTCCATGCGTTCAACAGTCGCGCGGGTAACGCCACAATGAACCGTAATGAAATCAACACCGTCGTCCAGGTGTTTCTTGATGCCGTCAAAGATTTCGTCGGCAGTCATGTCGACAATTGCCTTGCCCTTTTTCACCACAGTATCACAGGCCGCTTGGTACAGGGGGACACTACCGATACAGGCATCTGTTTCCGCAATGATTGCCCGGCGGATTCCATCGATGGGACCGCCGGTAGAAAGGTCCATGATTGCATCGGCGCCGGCGGCTACCGCAACGCGGGCTTTTTCCAGTTCCTTGTCGATACTGGTGTCGTCCTTGCTGGTGCCGATATTGGCATTAACCCGGGTTGGCAGACCTTTGCCGACAGCCAGGGGGCGACCGTTCGTGTGTTTGTTGTTATGACAGACAATGGCCGTGCCTTCGGCAATGCGCTGTCGCAGAATTTCCGGATCCATGCCGGCAGCAGCGGCAGCCGTTCTCATTTTATCAGAGACAATGCCTTGGCGGGCCATTTCGAGTTGAGTCATGTACGTTCCTCATTTGTGTAAAGTCAGATGATAAACAGCAGGCAGAAGGTAGAAGGTTGAAGACTGAAGGATGAAAAAATCGCATAAAGGAGATTATAACCCTCAGTCCTAAGCCTTCAGCCTGTCCACCTGGTTTTTTGCGGCCAGGAAATGATTGACCGGTCCGTGGCCCTTTCCAAGGGGAACCGCAAGTCTGATGGACTCGGTAACAAATTCCTTTGCCCGTGCTACAGCGACCGGCAACGGCTCCCCCTGTGCCAGAAAAGCGGCAATGGCAGAGGCATAGGTACAGCCGGTTCCGTGGGTGTTGTTCGTGTTGAATCGTCGGGATGCATAGCGGCGGACAACCTTTCCATCGAACAGGATATCGGTCGCTTCCTGCCCTGACAGGTGTCCTCCTTTGAGAAGTACGTTTCTTGCGCCCATATGGTGCAATTCGCGGGCGACCAGTTCCATATCGTCTTCGTCCCGGATCACGAGACCGGTAAGTGATTCGGCTTCCGGGATATTCGGCGTGAGGAGGTAGGCGCAGGGCAAAAGTTTCTCCACGAGTTTCGCAACCGCTACGTCATTCATAAGACTGCTGCCACCTTTGGCAACCATAACCGGATCGAGCACCAGCATTCTTTTGCCGTAGAGGGCAAGCTTCTCGGCCAGGGCTTCAATTATCTGGTCCGAGAAAAGCATACCGGTCTTTACCACATCAACCGGGATATCACTGAACACCGCATCAAGCTGTTCAGCAACAAAAGGCGCAGGAACACCGTAAATGGAGGTAACGCCGCAGGTATTCTGAGCAGTGAGCGCCGTAATGACCGAAGCGGCATAACTGCCCAGCAAGGTCACAGTCTTGATGTCTGCCTGTATGCCGGCGCCGCCCCCCGAGTCGCTGCCCGCAACAGTGAGAATCGAACCGCGCGGCATGGGTTGTTTCCGGTTAAAAAGCAGTGACAGTTCAAGAGCGGCAAGTTCCGGGTCCGGGCTCGACAGAACCGATGATATCACGGCAATCGAATCGGCACCGGCGTCAATCGCCGCGGAAGCATTGTCCCGATTGAGGCCGCCTATGGCTACGATGGGAATCAGCACCCGCGATCGGATTTCGGCCAAGGCGGCAGGTCCGGGCAGGTGCTGAACGTCCTTGCTTCCCGTGGGATACATGGCCCCGAAACCGATATAGTCCGCACCTTCCAGTTCGGCCTGCAGTGCCTCATCAAGCGAATGGGTGGAAATGCCGATGAGGGCATCCGGTCCCAACACACGGCGCGCCTCGGTAACACTGCCGTCATCCTGCCCGAAATGGACACCGTCTGCCCGAATCTCAGCAGCCAAGGGAAGATCGTCATTGACAATAAAAGTGACTCCATGACCAGAACAGAGGAGCTGCAGCTCGCGAGCTTCGGCAAGACGGGAGGAGTAGTTCTTCACCTTGTTCCGATACTGGAGACAGGTCACTCCACCGGGAAGTGCCCTGTCCACCCGCTCAAGAAGGTGGTCTTCATGATCCGTTATGAGATAGAGTCCTTTAGGCATCACGCAACTCCTGCTCCCGCATGCAATTCCAGCTGGCGAGCTTATCCTGTTTCTGTCACTTTTTGCTACTGAAGCGCAAAAAGCCGCGACACATGGCCACGGCTTCCCGGAATCGTATCCTTTGGCTCGCTGGTGCCGCTTTCCTACGCCGGTGCAAACCGGATCAGGTTCCAAGGGTCTCCGCA
>JAQUHM010000454.1 GCA_028683595.1 Geobacteraceae bacterium
CCCGACATCCACAAAGGCAGATTGCATGCCTGGAAGAACACGGATGACTTTTCCTTTGTAAATATTGCCCACAATCCCCTTGACCCGACTCCTCTCGATGTAGAGTTCGGCAATTGTTCCGTTCTCTATCAAGGCAATTCGGGTTTCATGGGACATGGTGTTAATCACCAGTTCGTTTGGCATTCGCACCTCATTATTATACGATTTTTTATATATGAAATAACGGTGAAATCAATGCAAGTAGTTCTTTAACTCAGCAAGCTTAACCGGATTTAATCCCCAGTGCAAGCGTTGAAAGCGAGACTTACGATCCCTGCCGGAAACAAACCTCCCGCTTCTCGACGCGCGATGGACGAAGTTCGTCTTCAGGAAGGCCGGTGATTGCCGAAGCGAATTCAAGAGGCTTTCCCCTCTTTACCAACATTTCCAGGGTATCGGCTGTTGCAGAAAGCTCCAAAAGCTCCTGCCGGAGATCGATTTCTACAGTCTTTCCCTTCTTGAGCCTTCGATGCATAAAGGTCTCCAGACGGAGGAAGTCTTCAACTTTTTCAGACAAATGCGGGATCAGACCGGCAGGCAAGATAACCCGGTAGCGAACAGCCTCGATAAGTACGCTGAGCGACTCGCTCCGCAAGGGAATCTCACACGCATCGAGGATCCTGATCCCCTCCGGCAAAGATTCATTCAGGGAGTTCCGGACACTTTCAGCGTCAAGTCCGGCAACAATTTCCATATCAAAATATTCTGCCCAGGATTCCACACCCACCGACAGTGCGGTTGCAAAGGAAAACTTGGGATGAGGGTGGAATCCGAGCGAATAGCGGATGGGAATCGTTGCCCGGCGCACGGCACGGGTAAAGAGATGCAGCAACTCGAGATGGCTCAAAAGGCTCATGGCACCGGTTTTTGAAAAACGGAGCCTGATTCTTGAAACATCGGCACCTTCTCCGCGCAGCCCTGTCTCCCGCAAGCCGGCAGGGATATCGGTTTCCGACACCCTCTCCTGCCGGTCTCCGGACAGCCCGGAGGAATCCACCGGAACCGGCTTATGAAGCCTCATGCGAATTTGGGGAGAATCACATACGCCGCATCCCGTACAGACACCGTCACGGCAATCTCCGGTCAGGATTTCCTCTCTGGATTTTTTCACTTCTTCCAGCAGGAAATCATCGGTGACTCCGCAATCGAGGCGAGCCCATGGTAGAACCTCGCTATATTCTCGCCCCCGCAGATAAAATTCCGGATCGATCCCTGCGATTTCAAAGGCCTGCTGCCACTTCTGGAAATCATGGTGCTCTCCCCAGCCGTCGAAGCGGCATCCCAGCTTCCTCGCTTCAATAAGGACCTGCGCCAGTCGACGGTCCCCTCGAGCAAAAACACCTTCAAGGAATGAAAGGTTGGCATCATGCCATTTAAAGGCCAATTTGCGCTTTTTCAGTTCACCACGGAGAAATCGCTGTTTTTCCCCAATCTCCCCTATTCCTATCTGAGGCTCCCACTGAAAGGGCGTATGGGGCTTGGGGACAAAACTGCCAACCGAAACCGTCACATCACCGCCATGTCCGGTCCCTTTTCCTGCCCGCTTCACGTGAGCTGACATCTCGGCAATTCCGAGAACATCTTCCCAAGTCTCCGTGGGCAGACCGATCATGAAATATAGCTTGATTGCCCGCCAACCGGCCTCAAAGGCATTCCGGGAATTCAGGACCAGATCCTCCTCGGTGATTCCCTTGTTTATAATTCTGCGCAGGCGCTCGGTTCCCGCTTCAGGAGCAAGAGTAAAGCCGGTCTTTCTGACCTTGACAATCTCGTCAATAAGCTCGCGCGTCAGGCTCCCGACCCGCAAGGATGGAAGAGACACTGCAACCCGCTCCGCCTCAAACGTGGTCATGAGATTCTTGAGGAGATCCGATATACAGCCATAATCTGCCGACGAAAGTGACAGGAGTGAAATTTCGTCATACCCCGTGTTTTTCAACACGGCTTTGATTGTCTCCATAACCTTTTCCGGCGATCTCTCGCGAACCGGACGATAGAGGTACCCAGCCTGACAAAAACGGCAGCCGCGGGTACAGCCACGAGCAATCTCCATGCTGACACGATCGTGAACCGCTTTCAGGAAAGGCACAACCGGCCTCGTTGGATAAGGAAGTTGCTCCAGATCCGCTGCGATGCGCCGCTTCACCTTCTGGTACCCAGGCTTGAGCGAAGCAATGTCCGAAATTCTCCCGTCCTGGTAGTAGGAAACAGAGAAGAATGATGGAACATAGACACCTTCTATCCCGGAAAGCCGATGAAGGAGGTCTGCCTTGCTTCCATGTTCTTTCTTCCAATTCCGATAGATCTCTGCAATCTCAAGAATCGCCTCTTCACCGTCACCGAAGAGGAAAATATCAAAGAAGTCAGCAAGAGGCTCGGGGTTGCCCACGCAGGGACCACCCCCAAGAATCAAGGGAAACTCCTCACCACGCTCCGCGGCCAGGAGCGGGATTCCTGAAAGCTCCAGCATATTCAAAATATTTGTGCAGGACAGTTCATACTGCAGGGTAAACCCCAGAATATCAGCTCTGGCCAGAGGTGTGCTGGTCTCCAGAGTGGAGAGCACCTCACCGGATGCCCTCATGCCATCTTCCCGATCCGGCCATGGGGCGTAGACCCTCTCGGCGCCAATCCATTCGACACTGTTCAAAATAGCATAGAGAATCTGGAGTCCAAGGTGGCTCATCCCCACTTCATAGACATCCGGGAAAGCCAGCACAAACCGCACATCTACAGATTCTTTGGCAACTGAACCAATTTCACCGCCCATGTAACGGGCAGGTTTTTCAATAGAAAGTAGTGAATCGTACAGCAA